>JAWBNY010000001.1:0-29397 GCA_038826985.1 Bathyarchaeia archaeon
GACCTCAATAACTCGCATAGTTCCCCTTTCCTTATGATATAGGCCTCCTTAGCAGAGATCTGGAAGTTGTATCTGCGAGAATCGATGGAAGGTATCTTGTCCCCTTTAAGATATATTCCATCTCTAGTTTCTCGGATGATCTCTTCTGCCTCCCAGTCACCTTTCTCGATGTATGTATTTGTCATCCTTATCAACGGTGCAAAAAGGTAGGAGGAGGCTCTCATAGCTCCATTAGGTTGTGCACCGTATTGGACTGCTGTTTCCCTGCTGTGGAGGAAGTCTCGAAGTACACCTTTTTCTATGTGAACTATTCGCTTGGAGGGGACTCCTTCATCATCATACTTGAACGAACCAAAGTAACCATCCAATGTAGCATCTGAAACTATTGTAAGCGTCTCTGAGAAGACTCTCTGCCCAACCTTGTCCTTCCACCAAGTTCGCCCAGCCCAAGCAGCTTCTTTCCCCAAGACTCTGTCAGCCTCCGATGGATGCCCAACAATCTCGTGACAAAGCAAACTACAAAACTCTGGGTCAAGCACAACAGTTGTCTCACCAGTTGGTGTAGGTTTAGCCCCTGCCAGCATAGCTGCTTTCTGACCAACAATTTTGCCGTGTTCAACAAGGTCATATTCTTTAACAAACTCGTAACCACCCATGCCGCCGAAAGTGTCTGAGTAATACTCTGAGACACCTTCTTTAATGGCTTGAGCAAACACACCACCAAACACAACCTTCTCTACCTGTCTTATCGCAGCACCCTCAGAGGAAACAAATGTCTTGTCAACGTTGAGAAAACTCAACCCAGCAGATGATTTCTTTACAGCGGGATCCGCCCTTAAGGCTTCCACACTTGATTCAACGCACTGCTTCATTTTTTCATCCAACGAAATGTTATATGGAGAGATCCTTTCGGTTTGAACTACCGTGTCTGTTACCACCTTCGTCGGCGCTAGGACGACTGGTTGAGAATCTCTTAGAGCAACTGCTAGTTTAACAGCGGCTTCCACAACACGAGCAATTATCTCAGCTTGGTTATTCCGGTCTACTCTAGAGGCTGAAAATCCCCACGCTCCACCTGCTAGTGCTCTTACTCCAATTCCCATTTCAAATGAGTGCCCAACCTCTTTAGGCTTGCCATCCTCAGCACTAACCGATTCTGAAGATATCGATTCCAATCGTAGGTCAATGTAGCACGCACCTAGGCGTAACCCCTGTTCAATGTATCTCTGAAGCCCATCAACCAAGTCTGTAGCCTCATGATCTATCTCGTAGACATTCTTTAATGAGCGTTCTGGAAAGTAACGGAACATCAATAAAATAGGAGAAAAGGTTTGCACGGCCAAAACCATATAGTACACAGCAAAGAATGCTATAGGCCTCGGAGAAATATTCCAAACACCCGGTCAAAACAGAAGCAAACTGTGTGTCAAAAGACTTCTCTTACAGCCATAACACACGTCATCTCCTCTTTGAAGGATATCTATGGTCAAGCATCTTCCTATACAGCTTCGTTTACTTCATACATTTTCGATCAGCTATCCAATTCAGAACTTCTTGGTCACCACAATAGTGACAGGTCTTACGACTAGAATTCGCTAAGATGTTTACCAAAACCAGTTTCCTTCAAACCCAGGAGCTATTGCCACCCCCACAGAACAAGCCCTCAACTTCATATGTTCTCACAGTCTTCATTCGTTTTACCAACTCTTCGAGAACATAGTCTTCCATCAGGAAACTATGCTTAGACTTTTTAACTCAACATCAACTCCTTTTAATGACATGTCTTGCTAAAGAACTGAAAATAGAACATTTAGGAATGAGAGTCTAGAAACTTGATAGAAGAACTATATATTCAGGTATTTCTTGAGCTCCCATTCTGAAACCTGCATACGATATTCATCCCATTCCCTGCTCTTCGCCTCGATAAACTTCTCGAAAATGTAGTCACCTAAAGCACTGCGTGCCAGTTTGCTCTGTCTAAGCTCTTCGACAGCCTCGCCTAAGGATGCAGGAAGGGTCTTTATGTAGAACTTAGCTAGTTTCTTATCATCAAATTCGTAGACGTCTTCCTCCACTGGCTCGGGAGGTTCTATCTTGTTTCGAATTCCTTCCATTCCCGCTCTGAGCATTACTGTGAAGGCTAGGTATGGGTTACATGATGAATCTGGACATCTTAGTTCAAAACGGGTTGCTTTCTCATTTCCAGGAAAGTATTCTGGTACACGTATCAACGCTGAACGATTCCTCCTAGCCCAACAGATGTACACAGGTGCTTCGTAGCCTGGCACAAGCCTTTTGTAGGAGTTCACAGTTGGAGACAGTACGCAACATATTTCACGAATGAACTTAAGTTGGCCGCCAAGAAAATGATAGGCTAAATCGGATAGTTTGTATTGGTCTTTTGCATCAAAAAAGGCATTTCTACCTGTGTTTATATCAAAAAGGCTTTGATGAACATGCATACCAGAGCCATTCACACCAAAGAATGGCTTTGGCATAAATGTCGCATGAAGGCCATATGTCTGCGCAACCATCTTGATCACTGTTTTGAAAGTTATAGCGTTGTCTGCAGTTACAAGAGCTTCCTCAAACTTGAAGTCAATTTCGTGCTGACCAGGTGCAACCTCATGATGACTCATCTCAATATCAAAACCCATCTGCTGAAGAAAGAAGGTTGCTTGCCGTCTTACATCAATTGCCTCATCAATGGGTGAAAAGTCGAAATATCCTCCTTGGTCATGAGGTAAGAACCTGCCTGGGTTACTATTATCACTCTTCAGTAGGAAGAACTCCAGCTCGGGACCAGTGTTGTACACATATCCTTGCTGCCTCAAATCTTTCAAAGTTCTCTTTAGGAGAGACCTAGGGTCACCCTCAAACGGCTTTCCTCCAGGCCTAAGTATATCGCAGATCATGCGGGCTTCTCTCTTCTCTGCCGGTCTCCATGGTAATACTCTAAAAGTAGAAGGGTCAGGCATTGCTATCATATCGCTCTCGTATATGCGGACAAATCCTTCTATGGAAGACCCGTCGAAGCCGTGACCATAATCTAGGGCCTCCTCTAAATGTTCAACTGGAATAACGACACTCTTTACGGTGCCAAATATGTCAACAAATTGGAGTGATATGAGCCGGACATCTGCCTTCTTTGCTTCCTCCAAAACTTTCATCTTCAATTCTTCATCTGACATACTCGCTTTTCTCCTAATGATCTGCCCAAATAATCAAAAATCCCATATTTAAACTTATTTCATAAAAATTATTCGAGTTATAATTGTAATATTTGTTCAATATTTTTTGGAAATATTAGACAATCAGATAGTTTCTTAGTTTGATTGTCCAGTATCAAACGCTTAAAAACCCTTCTAGTTCTACGAACTATTAACATTTCATCTGCTAAATAATAGTGCTTAGAATTTCAAAAGTTTGGCATAGGTCTTTTATGAGAAGTGCTTCGTCTCATCAGAGCCTGCCGAAAAAAGAACAATTCTAATGGGTCCCGTGGTGAGGCAGGACAAACATGCAAAGGTTAATTCCTTGGAACTAAACAGTAGCCTCAGAACTGAGGTGGAATTCTGAAGGCGCTGATATATACAAATAACCCCACCCGAGAGGAGGCCCTAATGCTGGACTCAGAGCTTAAGTCAAGAAAACATGACTCAGCACTCTGTGCTACTTGGGATATCGATATACCAGACCTTCAAAATTATGGTGAAGTGGACCTTATTTACGTAGTGACGCCAGTTCTATTTAGCGGAACAGCATTCGAGCTTGGGACTAGGCTAGTAACTTTGCAGAAGTGGAGTGAGAGTGCAATATTGATCAATCCGCTTTCAACTCTTCTTAAAGCAACCAAAGCCCATTTCACAGCACGTTGCGTAAGTTTGGGTATCCCACATCCAAAGACTCTAATAACGGAGAACCCAAGGAAGGCCTTGAACTTTGCATTAGATTTGTTTAACAAAGGTAAGATGGTCGTTATCAAGCCGGTGGCAAGGGGGGAAGGTGTGGGGGTTCGACTTCTCAAACCAGCTGACCCAGATACAATGTTAAGGTACCTCTTATGGTATTCTTCCGAGTATGGGAACAGAGTTTTCTACCTACAAGAGTTTGTTGAAAATTTAGGATTCGACCTAAGGATATTCGTAATAGACGGACAAGTTGTCGGAAGGATGAAACGAATAAAAGGCTCAGACTTCCGCTACAATTTGGCGTGTGGAGGGGGTAGCGAGCCATTTATAGGATCCGAATATGATGCGCTGGCAGTAAGATCCGCAGAGGCTATGGGTGCAAAGGTTGCAGGAGTCGATATAATGCCTACACGCGACACCGCCGTTGTGGTAGAGGTCAACATACATCCAGGTTTTCGAGGGCTCGTTGCCGCAACTGGAATACCCATACCAAAGCTTCTAGTAGACTATTTCGAATTGTTGACAAGTCGATAGTTCGGCATTGTCAATGTAAACACAGAGTTTTACTAGCCCCTACATAAAACCTAGGGATTATTACCAGCTAGGCTCAGTCAAACGTCATAAAATGGTGCATCCAATCTAGAGCTTAACGAGGCTCTAAGGCTATCATTCAGCCTAGCCTGAATAAAAAACTTATGTTTCTTAGTCTAAAATCCACTATTAACAATTTTCTAAGCCTATCCAAGATTCAGTTAACTTTCATTTCTTATGTTAGGAAAGAAAGTGTATCTTAAAGTAAACTTGCCAAGAAAAGCCATGTCAAGCTATATGATCAGGGAGCCAATAGAGGCGGCTAAAAGCGCATGTATATATATTTCTCTATACTATAGTTTTTGTAATGGAATATGTTTACATCTTAATTAACTCAGAGCCCATAAGGCTATGGGACGTCGCCGAGAAAGCGCTAAAGATTAAAGGAGTCCTAAGAGCAGACGCCGTTACAGGCGACTATGACGTTATAGTTTTGGCAGAGCTTGAAGATATGAGTCAACTCAGCAAGCTTATCAGAGAGGTTCAATCCATCCAAGGCGTCTTGCGAACCCATACATGCATCGTTGTACCGCGTTTCGAGACATATCGAGGGATTCTCTAAGACTGCCCTTCCAAAAGCTGAAACTTAACTTTACTAGAGCCAAAAACTACCTATTGGGCTGTGTTAACAGTGGATGAAATGAGACCAGATAGATGTCAAAGACCTCTGGCTAACCTTTCCTAAGCATCAGATTTGCGAGGTCGGCCGTAAGCGCGGTAGATTCCCACATCTCAGATACCGGCGGCGAATAACATGTATCCACCTTAGAGAGTTCCCAGACTGTTGCATGACATTGGATAGCTATAGACATCATGTTTATCCTCTGAGCTACCTCCTCGCCGCCAACGACCTGTCCTCCGACTATACGCCCCGAGTCCCTTTCAACGACAATCTTAACGCTGATATCCCTCGCACCAGGAAAGTATTCTGGCTTAGTTTTAGCGTTCAATACGGCTGATACCGTCGATAAACCAGAATCCATAGCCTTAGCCTCTGTAAGCCCAGTTGAACCTATCTCAAAGTCAAAGACTCTTGACACCCTAGAACAGAGGGCACCTGGAAAGATGCTGTATCCACCAGCAGCATTCATTCCAGCAGTTTTACCCTGTCTGACAGCAACAGTTCCAAGCGAAGCCAGCATAGGGAGACCAGTTATCAAGCTCAGCGTCTCTACACAGTCACCAGCAGCATAAACTCCCTGTATAGACGTCTGCATCTGGCAATCAACCTTAACTGCACCATCTGTGCCTAAGTCGCATCCGATCTTCTTGGCTAAGTCCGTCCTAGGCTTTATTCCGGTAGATAAGAGAACGATATCTGTATCAAAGACCTTTCCGCCAACTCTTACACCACGAGCCTTCCCATCCCCAATTATCTCGTTGACCTCTGCCCCTAAGGCTAACTTTACACCGTTCTCCTCCACCTTTTTCTGCACAACTCTAGCCATGTCTATGTCTACATCCCCCTGTAACACATGGGAGGCTCTATCTACCAAAGTTGTCCGTATATTATTTTTAGCGAGAGCATACGCCATCTGTAGGCCGATCATGTTTGCTCCTATTACGACTGCTTTTTCTGCTTGAAAGAGAGCATCCCTGATCCTGGATCCATCATTTAGGGTTCTAAGGCTGAATACGCCCTGCTTATCACAGCCCTTGAAAGAGGGGGTGGATGCCATGGCGCCAGTAGCTATGACTGCAACATCGTAAGGTATAGATTCTGCTTTACCATCTTCATGAATAACGCTAATCATCTTCTCATATATGTCGATAGTTTTCACGGAAGTCTTAGTTAGAAGCTCAATCCGCATAGAACGGAAATAGCTTGGAGAAAACATGACCAAATTTCCAAATCTAGGGATCTCACCAGCCAAAACATATGGTAGACCACATCTAGAGTAGGCGGCGTCTTCTTCCTCCGTGATCAGTATGATATCAGCATCTCTGTTGACTCGCCGTGCAGCAATCGCCGCGTTAACGCCTGCAGCGTTAGCCCCTATTATGACTATAGAACCTACCATACAATTCTACTCCTAGTCCTTCTGCTCAGCCTCTCCTAAGCCTAGTAACTGCCAGCTCAGCTGCCAACGACACAGGTTCTATGGTTACATTGACGGGCGGTGCATAGCAAGTATCTGTCTTAGCAAGTTGCTGAACAGTCATGTGCATTTGGATCGCCGTGGCAAGCATGTTAACTCTTTGAGTAACCTCCTCTCCTGCAACAATTTGACCACCGATAACTCGGCCTAGGTCTCTCTCAACAACAAGCTTCACCTTTATGTCCTTTCCACCTGGATAATACTCAGCCTTCGTCCTTGACGTTATAGAGCCAGTTACTGTCTTGTATCCAAGCCTTCGAGCTTGGAGCTCAGTGTAGCCGGTAGCTCCGACTTCAAAACCAAAGATTTTTGTAACAGACGAACCTAGAACCCCTGGAAAGATAGAGTAACCACCTGCAGCATTTGTCCCAGCTACCTTGGCCTGTCTCACCGCCGTCGTCCCAAGCTGATTTCTTGTAGGCTGCCAGTCGATCAGGCTGTATGACTCTACGCAGTCTCCACATGCGTACACATTAGGAACAGCGGTAGACATATCTGCACTGGTTTTTATGCCGCCAGTTACTCCAAGCTCAACTCCCAGCGGTTTGACAAGTTCGGTTCTAGTTCTTACACCAGTAGCCATGAGAACGAGGTCGGCATCAAGCTTCCTTTCGCCAATATCTTTCCCGCTAATAACAACACCATTCACATGTTTTTCACCCTCGATCTCCTTCACTACAGCTCCAACAATGACTTTGACGCCATGTTCTTGGATCTTCTCTGCAACTATGCTTGCCATGTCCCAATCAAGCATAGCTGGGCAGACCTGCGGTAACATCTCCACAATTGTCGTGTTAATGTGGTTCTCAACAAAGGCGTGAGCTGTCTCAAGACCGATTAGTCCTGCACCTATAACAACAGCTGACTTTGCGTCTTTCATCGCTTCCTGTAACCGCCGTCCATCATCTATCGTCCTCAGAGTGTACACGCCTTCTTTATCAGCCCCTTTAATGGAAGGAATAAAAGAACGCCCTCCGGTGGCGATTATTAGTGAATCATAATGCAGCTCCTGTTCAACCCCATCTTTCTCAATAACAACTGTGCGTTCGGCTGGCTTTATCTCCTTTGCATTGGTCTCGAGGCGGAGATCCAAGTTCATCATGTTGTACCATTGAGTTGGAAAGACGATTAGGTCATCAAAACTTTTTATTTGACCTGCAAGAACATAAGGGAGTCCACATCTTGAGTATGCAGGATACTTTTCAGACTCTACAAGGATGATTTCTGCCTCTCTATCCGTCTTTCGCGCCGCTGAGGCTGCAGTAGACCCGGCTGCATTGTTACCAATAATCACGATCTTTCTGGCCATCTAGCGTAACCCTCCATCGAATGTGCTTATGGAGGTGGACAGATCTGATCAAGCTTACCGCCACAATATCTATAGGTGATGTCGCATTTTTCACAGTAATGTATACAGCAGGTACGGCAGTCTCCATGTATAATCTCCATACCTTGACCACACTTTGGACACTTAAGCCGGACTGATGGGTGAGGTCGAGTAGTCGAACGAGCACTCATCTCCATTGCCCCATACATTTCATAGCTGCAAAGGGTAGTATAAAAACAGGATTAATAGTATGTATGTACTCAATTGCTAAATATTGTTGGAATGCATTGTAATATATATCACTATATATTGAGGGTTTCGCGGAATCGTCATCTCGTAGGGAGGCATAATATAGTGCAATCTATAGCTTGGATGTTTAATTATACGACTTGAATTAACGCTATATCTTTAGAAAAAGGTTTATTAGAACTCAACCTCACATGAACAGATAAGGCTTTTACCTCGACAGAGTGGTAAATGTGTTGAAGGTCACAACAAACAATTTACAACCATTTTAGTAGCTATCCTAATCACCACACTGCCCTACGCGCTTAACTACCATGTCACGCTAGACCCATTGAATGGTTGGAAACCGGCTGGAGCCGTTGTTGCCGGCTCAACAGTAGTAATAATAAGTACAATACTCTTCAAAGAATATGCAGTAGCAGGTTATATATGCACATTTGCAGGAATAAGCTCAACAACGGTTATTCCATCCATCCTTCATGTATCGGTTTTTGGATCAATAGCTGGTATATTCACGTTACCAATGGCGAAGCTATTCGTTGGGTACAGTGGCAAAGCAGGTACAACATGTTTCTGCACAATGGATGTTGTTGCTTAAGTGCAGGTTCCCTAAGCTAGAAGTAGTTGAAGCTTAGGTTGAGTAGGCTAAATTAGACATATGTTAGTGCGCGCCGGCTATAAGAATTGAGAGAGCTAAAGTCTTCTCAAAGATAGAAAATATTTGGAGGTAGACCTCTATACCAATAGAGATGAATTCTGCAAATATGTCATAAACGATCATATAAGAATAAGGTATAGAACAAGCTTCCAACATGTCTTGTTCCCAAAGTTATAAGCATATAAGTAACAAGAAAAGAACAATCGAATCTTAGATTCAGGGATCTCAGCTAAGCCGAAACTTACCTATATTATGATAGTTAATGGGTTCCCAATCCATAACAATTGATTTGTATCCGCCGCTTTGAGTAGAAGCTTAGGAACTATAAAAACTAAGGGTTTACACCAGTTATTCGGCGTACTGTCTTCCATGAACTCCGAACGAAATTTGGCATCGAGCCACGTTGAGCATTCCATTGCTCAAGAAAACATACTGTACGTCGGTCTGAAGGGTAGCCACTTCCGAGGTCGCCAAATACCTGTCTCAATCTTTCTACTGCTAGATCCCGAGTTACTTTGGCCACAACCGACGCTGCTCCTACGATAGGATAGTTCTTGTCGGAGAAGTGTTCTGAAATAATCTTTACCTTTAATGGAAGCAGCCCTTGAATCTGCTGTCCAAACCTTAAGGGGACAACATCGGAGGCATCCACATAGACAATATCTGGCTTCAATTTCCTGATCACTTCAGCCATATGCAACGCTTCAAGCCAGTTTAGCTTCCTTAGTCTTTGCTTACTCAGTACGTAGTGATCGATTTCATGCGGGTTAACCAGCACTATTTCATAGCCGCTAGCCATACCCAGAATCTTTGGAAAGAGCGCTTTGCGTCTAGAATAGGTAAGAACCTTGGAATCTTTGACTCCAATTTCAGTTAACTTAGGAAGATCTGCCTCATCGAACATAACACCTGCAACCACGAGCGGCCCTATGACAGAGCCGCGGCCAGCCTCGTCAACACCAGCGATAAAGGTCATTGTTATCAATGTTCAAGCTTTCTCCGATATATACTTGAACGAGTGAAAATTATGTTAACAACATGGATTACGACGAAGATAAAACCAATATGTGCCAGAACATACCAAAGTAGTTAAAATGCTAATATCAAATGAAGAGCAAGAAAGCATGACGGAAGACTAACGAGAGCTGGAACCACCCGCTAGAAAAGCGGTAGCAGCATCCAAGAGCAAGCCATTAAATAAATCGAAGATTTCCACCGCCCTAGACATAGGCGGAATATTCCTCCTGAAAAAGGAAACTAACCAGTGGTATAAGAAGAGTGGAGGGTAAGACCTTGGGCTTCCCATTCCCAACCGAAACGATCAAGGAAGGTCAAGCAGACCTCATCATACCTAGGCTACAACTCTATTCTAAAAGTGGCTCGGAGTATATCCCTCACCTAGCTCCAGTATTCTACAACCCTCGGATGCGACTCAACAGAGACATCGCAGTGATAGTTCTCCAAACATATCAGAAGAAGATTGGCAGACCAGTGCGGGTCTCAGACCCATTCTCTGGTTGCGGTGTACGCGGTATACGATTCGCATTAGAGGTTAATGGAATAGCTGAAGTAGAGACCAATGACATAAGCAGCCATGCAGCGGAGCTGACAAAAGCAAATGTCATAAGGAATCATGTAGAAGAGAAGGTCAAAGTCTCAAACCTCGACTGCAACCTCTTCTTGACGATTAATGTTTCCAGTAGGAGTCATTTCGACGCAATTGACTTAGACCCTTTTGGGTCTCCCTCATATTTCATGGATCCTGCAGTAAGAGCGGTTGCTAACCATGGAATTCTCGCAGTAACAGCAACGGACACACCTCCACTTTGTGGAGTCAAGCCCGATGCGTGTCTGCGAAAATACTTTGGAAGACCTCTACGTTCAGAGTACTGCCATGAGGTT
The DNA here is from genome assembly GCA_038826985.1 of Bathyarchaeia archaeon. Lineage (GTDB taxonomy): Archaea > Thermoproteota > Bathyarchaeia > RBG-16-48-13 > JAWBNY01. The sequence continues at coordinate 10,735 of JAWBNY010000001.1, forward strand.
GCGCTTCGCCTCATCATTAGTGCGCTTGCTTTAACTGCAGCAAGATACAATCTGGGGTTGAAAGTACTCTTAAGTTACAGCGTTGACCATTACTTTCGGGTGCATGCACAAATAGACAAAGGCGCAAAACATGCAAATGCAGCCATCAGAAACCTAGGATATATCCTGCATTGCTTTCGATGTCTCAACCGAACTTGGGTTCTAGACAGAGTCCAGGGATATAACCCCTATTGCCCTAGATGTGGAACGAGGATGCAGGCAGGAGGGCCTCTGTGGCTCAGTCACCTTGTTGATAAAGAGTTCTGCCTAAACATGATAGCAGAAGCTGGGAAGACCGATACCATATTAGACCGAGCCAAGAAGCTGCTTATGGTGCTTATAGAAGAAGCAGAGGCAGAACCGACATATTATGTATTAGACAAAGTATGTGACAGACTGAATCTGCCAGTTCCACCTATAGGCACAGTAGTTAACCAGCTCAGAGACCGGGGTTTCTCAGCAACAAGAACACATTTTGGAAATACAGCCTTAAAGACCAATGCATCAATTGCCGAACTGGAAGAAACAATCCAAAAGGTAAAAGAGGCTGACAAAAAACATAGCCAAGTATCCTGAGTACTTAATGCTAACCATGTCAACTTCTGAACTTTAACGCAAGTAGGTACATCTCAGCACTCTCCTTTCTGCTTGCCTTAGGTTTGACAACGTGCACGTATTCGAACTTGACCCTAACCTCTCTGAGATATGCCCTGAAGAACTCACCTTGAAAGACTTTGACCAACATATTTCCCCCTTTAACCAGCATTCTATCTGCAAGCCCAAGAGCTGCCCTAGCCAAATTAATCTGTCTTGCATGATCCAGCGACCAGAATCCGGATAGGTTAGGTGAAGCATCGCTCAAGACAACATTAGGCCTTCTAGGTAGCAACTTCAGAAGGTCTTCAGCCGAGAGCTTCTCGACATCAGCTAAGAGGGTTAGTGCATTAGGAGCCATAAGGTCAGCTATCGGCTGAAGGTCAACTCCTAAAACGAAACCTTTCTTCCCAACCATGGATAGAGCCACTTGCATCCAGCCACCTGGTGAGGCGCCTATGTCGACCACAACATCTCCATACCTGATCAAAGGATACTTACCCGCAATTTGCAGGAGCTTATACGCTGCACGGCTCCTATATCCCTCCTCAACAGCTAGTCGATGGAAATAGTCTCTACGACGTTCACGAAGCCATTGTCTCGTCAATACTCTTCATCACCTTTCTCAAACTCTTTATACCATGGCTAACCTCGTAACCGAGAGCTTAGATACTGGTTGTCAACCGATAAGCCTATTAAGCATATTTCACCTAGAATGGAAAATCCACGATAGAGATAAACATATATTTTGCCAATAATGTCAATGTCTGCAACACACCTGCTAGAGGCTTCGAGGCAAATAGCGATGTAACATCGCAATCAACTTAGACGAGGTCAAGCATTAACCAAGGATATTACAGTTGACGTAAATAAGGAGGAACATGAATCCAAGAGTCTTCGATACCGCCTTATGTATAAGACAAGAGAGGAGTTCTACCACGTTTGAATAAGTAATAGACAACAAATAAGCAGGTAAGTGATGTTTAAAGTTGAGTACGAAAGATTTGTAAAGTGTCTTCTCGGAATGGAAGGAGAGTTTGAATGGGTCGTAGAAGGATAAATGCTCCAAGACGCGGCTCACTTGCCTACCTACCAAGAGGTAGAGCCGCAAGCTGGGTTGCAAGAATTAGAAACTGGCCAGAAACAAGCTTAGATAAACCTAGTCTTCTGGGTTTCCCAGGCTACAAGGTAGGAATGAGTTATATGTATCTCCTAGGTAGCACTCGAGGAAACCCCACCTTTGGTCAAGAGATTCACAACCCTATTACTGTTGTCGAGACCCCGCCGATAATAGTTATTGGTTATAGAGGTTACGCACAGACATATTCGGGCCTTCAACCATCTATTGAGGTTTGGTCAAAGAAACTACCGAAAGAACTAGAAAGAACTATTACTATCCCGAAGAAAGAGGCCGAGTCCTCTCCTTATCCTAGTACGTTGAAAGAGGTCCGTGTCATCGTCGCAACCCAGCCTAGTAAGACAGGCACAGGTCGAAAGAAGCCTGAGATACTGGAAGTAAAGGTTGACGGAGGAACTGTAAAAGATAGGTTGGAATATGCTAAAAGCTTACTTGGCAGAGAGATAGACGTAACCCAGGTGTTTACAGAAGGCCAATACGTAGATGTAGCAGGGATAACCAAGGGAAAGGGAATACAGGGTCCTGTAAAACGCTTTGGAGTAAAGACAAAACAGCACAAATCTCGGAAGACGGTGAGAGGGGTTGGTACTCTCGGCCCATGGACGCCACACTATGTTATGTATACGGTACCAAGAGCAGGACAAACAGGTTTTCACCAAAGAACGGAGTATAATAAACTCATTCTGAAGATTGGCACAGACAGTAAAGTCATAAATCCAAAAGGCGGATTCCAACACTACGGAATTGTCAGAACTCAATATGTTGCAGTTAAGGGAAGTTTGCCTGGCCCCTCAAAGAGAACGGTAATGCTTAGGTATGCGATGCGTCCCCCTGTACATAAACAAGCTACACTTCAGATAACATTCAGTGGGCTAGGGAACACTATGGCTGCATAGAGGTGAACGCTGATGAGTGTTACCATATATGACCTCGAAGGTAAACCGCAATCAAACATCGACTTGCCAGAGGTCTTCAAGACTCCTTTTAGGCCAGATATAATACGCAAATCAGTGCTATTCCAGCAAAGTCATAGAAGACAGACGCAGGGAAGAGACCCAATGGCTGGAAAACGTACAAGCGCCAGAAGTATGGGGACAGGACATGGTCTATCAAGAGTCCCGAGGGTTAAGGGGAGTCGGTATCCACGAGCCCAACAAGCAGCCTTTGCTCCAAGTGCTGTCGGTGGCCGTGCAACTCACCCACCAAAGGCGGAGAAAAGGATATACAAACGAATCAATGAAAAGGAACGTGAGCTCGCTCTTTGCTCAGCTATAGCAGCGACCGCTGACAAACAGATCGTTGCATCTAGAGGACATGTAGTGGAGAAAGTTCCACAGCTTCCGCTTGTAGTGGTTGACGCAATAGAAGGGTTGACCAAAACAACCGACGTCAAAAACGTCTTCGAGAAACTGGGGCTGATGGAAGACGTGAAGAGAGTCTTAAGAAGTTGGAAAGCGAGGTCAGGTAAGGCTGCTTTGAGAGGAAGGCCCAGTAAACATGGTGTAGGTCCGCTTTTGGTTGTTTCGAAGGATCAAGGGGTTGGTAGAGCAGCCAGAAACCTATTAGGGGTAGACGTTGTAGAGCTTAAGAGCTTGAACACGGAGCTTCTAGCGCCGGGAACTCACCCTGGAAGGCTGACCGTGTGGGCCTCGTCTGCGATTCAAGAAATGCATGAACTCATCTGTTGATGTAAAATGTCTAGCCAAAACGTTATCTTATATCCGGTAATGACGGAAGACGCCGTGAGTCTAATTGAAAGAGAGAACAAGCTTACTTTCATTGTAGAATTGAAGGCAAGCAAGAAAATGATCAAGAAGGCCGCTGAGGAACTTTTCAATATCAAGGTTCAGCATGTGAACACAGTTGTCACCTCAAGAGGTTTGAAGAAGGCTTATGTAAGACTTCTACCTGAATACAAAGCCTCAGAGGTAGCGATACGCTTAGGAATCCTATAGGGTGTGTCTAAGAGTGGGAAAGAAAACCCGGGTTCAAAGACGCGGAAGAGGATCATCTACATTCAGAGCAAATACGCATAAGCGTATACACCCGGCAAAATATCTACCCTTACAACCATCAATGGGTAGCTCGATTAAAGGAATTCTTAGTGATTTGCGTCACGAACCCGGAAGAGGCACTCCGTTGGCAAGGATTGATTTCAAAGATGGTCAGTGCCTATACACTGTTGCCCCCGAAGGAGTTACTATCGGGCAGGAGGTTAAAGTAGGGGAAGTAGAGTCCCCAGACATCGGAGATATCGTACCATTAGGGAAGATAGCTCCGGGCTCACTTATATGCAATCTTGAACTGCACCCTGGAGACGGGGGTAGATTGGCTAGATCCTCTGGAACATATGCAACAGTTATTGCTCACAATGAAGGAAGAACCCAAGTGAAGCTTCCATCAGGAAGATTGATAGACCTTCCGGATAATTGCTTGGCAACGCTGGGTGTGGTTTCTGGAGGAGGTAGAACAGACAAGCCTTTCGCTAAAGCGGGTAAGAAGTGGATGTGGATGAAAGCTAAAGGAAGGGTTTACCCCATCACCAAAGGTGTAGCCATGAATGCGGCCTTCCATCCACATGGAGGCGGCTCGCATAAATCGTCATCTCTTCGACCAACCACCGTAGGGAGGATGTCTCCTCCTGGTCAGAAGGTAGGGCTTATTGCTGCAAAACAGACTGGTCGACGTAAGCGACGAACATAGAGTGCGTCTACTATTTGGCTTATTCACTAGGCTTTTATCGAGGCAAGTACAAAAATATTTTAACTTATGTTAGCCGTGGAAACTATTGTCTGAAAAAGTCAAGACTCTGGAAGATATTCCAGGTGTAGGTCCAGCCACCGCTCAAAAGCTTAAGGCAGCTGGATACTATACTATCGAGTCCATCGCTGTTGCAGCTGCCAGAGAACTAGCCAATGCATCTGGGCTAAGCATCGAGAAAGCTGCGGAGATATCTACTGCGGCTAGAGAGATGTTGAACATACGGTTCCAGTCAGCCGAAGAGTTGCTTCAACAACGTAAAAGTGTTACACGTCTTACAACAGGTAGCAAATCTCTTGATAGCTTGCTTGGGGGTGGAGTGGAGAGCCAAGCAATCCTTGAACTCATCGGAGAGTTCGGGTCAGGGAAAACCCAGATTTGCCATACTCTATGCGCAACAGTTCAACTTCCAACTGAGCATGGAGGACTAGACGGCGGAGCCATTTATATTGACACTGAGGGTACTTTCAGACCTGAAAGACTTGCACAGATTGCTGAGGCGAAAGGTCTAAGACGTGAAGAGGCATTAAAGAGAGTAATAGTGGCTAGAGCATTCAACAGCGACCATCAGATCCTCATTGTTGAGAAACTTGACGACATTATCCCTGAGAAGAATATAAAGCTCGTTATAGTTGATTCAGTTATCAGTCATTTCCGAGCCGAATATCTTGGGAGGGAGGCGCTTCCAGAGCGTCAGCAGTATCTTAACAATCATCTGCATCGCCTCCTTCGAATGTCCGAGATCTATAATATCCCGGTTGTAGTTACAAATCAGGTTGTGGCAACGCCGGATGTGTTCTTCGGGCCCACAACAAGGCCAGCCGGAGGACACGTGATCGCACATATGAGTACAAACCGTGTCTATCTGAGGAAGAGCAAGAAAGAGCTGCGGATAGCGCGGATCATAGATAGTCCTTACCTTGCTGAGGCGGAGTGCGTCTTTTCGATCACTGAACGCGGAGTCGAGGATGCCGAAGAATAGGGACAAACGTTAAATAAAAAGGAGCCGAAGTTCTAGTTATATGCCAAAGGAATTCGCATACAGGGGATATACAGCAGCTGCCCTACAACGAATGTCAATAGATGACTTTATAAAGCTACTTCCTGCGAGTGAACGGAGGTCTCTACTTCGCGTCCCTCCTGAAGAGCAGCGGAAACTCAGAGAGAAGATTCTGAAGGCACGTAAGGAAGCAGCCAAAGGCAAGCAGATCATCGTGAAGACGCATTGCCGAGAGACTGTAATTCTACCCGAAATGATAGGTCTCACGATACATGTACATGACGGCAAGACTTTTCAGCCTGTTGAAATTACCCCTGAGAAGATAGGTCATAGATTAGGGGAGTTCGCGATTACTAACAAGAAGGTGGTACATGGAACACCTGGTATTGGTGCGTCAAGGTCAAGCATGTATGTCCCACTCAAGTAGTTGATTTAACTACGTTGTAAACGCGTATTCACCATGAGAAGTGTAAAACCTTCTCAAGATTATTTGTGTGCGCAAAAGGTTTAATAGGGATATCTTTTGGTTTGTTGGTACACACGGCGATTGGAATGCCCAATTGGGGATATGCATTCAATGCATACGACGAGGAGCGAATGGTTAGAGCTAGCGGAAGAGACCTTCGCATATCCCCTAAGGCTGCTAGAGAGATTTGTGCTTCTATAAGACATATGCGGCTGGAAAGATGCCGCATGTTCCTATCTTCAGTGATCGAAAAGAAACAGGCAGTCCCATATAGAAGACATAATAAGGAGGTACCTCATAGAAGGGGACTACAAGGCTGGTACGCAGGCAGATACCCTGTAAAAGCTGCTAAAGAAATATTAAAAATACTCGACAGTCTTGAAGCAAATGCGCAAGCAAAAGGGCTCGACCTTGAGCGCCTGCGGCTTGTTCACGCAGCAGCTCATAGGGCGAGGATTCTAAAGAGATACATACCGAGAGCCTTTGGGAGGTCATCCCCTAACTTTGAAAACCTTTGCCATGTAGAGCTTGTAGCTGAAGAAGTAGGGTGATCCTTTGTGTCCATAGTCAGACATTTCATCGAAGACTCTGTTCGGAATACAGAAATTGACGAATTCTTGGCTAAAGAACTCGAGCGCTCAGGATATGGAGGCGTAGAAGTAACAAAAACTCCGCTTGGTACTAGGGTTATAATCTACGCTACAAGGCCCGGCATTATTATCGGACGCCGTGGTACAAACATCCGCGAGTTATCTCGGTTGATAGAGGAGAAGTTTAAGCTACCGAACCCCCAGATTGCGGTTTCTGAAATCGAAGTACCTGAACTTAACCCAAGGGTGATGGCATGGCAGATCGCGGATGCGCTTCAAAGAGGACTACATTTCCGCCGCACTTGTTTCTGGGCACTAAACCAGATCATGGGGGCAGGAGCTGTAGGTGCAGAGATAGTGATACGTGGGAAACTTACATCAGAACGACATAGATATGAAAAATACCAGGCCGGATACCTACCGAGGTCTGGAGACCCTGCGTTAAAAAACATTCGGGTCTCAGTAAGGTCGGTGCAACTCAAACAAGGCCTCATAGGGATTAGGGTATGCATTGTCCCGCCTGGAGCTACGTTCCCTGACCAGGTTAAGCTAAAGCCTACAGTTGTTGTTGATGGCAAGGTCATGACTGAGGAGGAGGCCTTGCAGCTTAAGGATGAAGATGTATTAGTAAAGGAAGGAGTAGGTCAGGAGAATAAAGAAGAGCCTCAAAGCGAGGTAGATGGCTAGAGATGCCATTTCTTAGAATCAAAGAAATACGAGAGATGACGGAGGAGCAGCGGGCTGAGCGGCTTTCTGAGCTACAGGTGGAGCTGATGAAGTTGAAAGCATTATCAAAGGCAGGGGGCGCCGTCGAGAACCCGGCTAGGATCCGAGAAATACGGAGAGCTATCGCCAGGATCCTAACAGTGCAGAAAGAGAGATTGCGGTGAAGCAAAAATGAGTAGAACTCGTAAGGTCAGAGTTAGCCAGAGTGAGCTGATCGGGCTTAAAGCATTCGTGGTAGATAGCTCCAACAGAACACAAGTTGGTATAAATGGATTCGTAACCAATGAGACTAGAAATACTTTAACTATCAAGACGTTCAGAGGAAACAAAGTTATCGGTAAGCAAGATGCTTGTTTCGCCTTCCAGCTTGAGGACGGTTCAACGTTCACGATCAAGGGAGTGGAGATCTTGGCTAGGCCTCATGAAAGGATAGCCCGCAACATTAAGAGAGGGTAGGAATGAGAAACATAGGGATACCAGTTCAGCCTCCATCTAAAGAGTGCAATGACCCCGCATGCCCATTTCACGGTAGCTTGAGTGTAAGGGGCAAGATACTTGAGGGTGTAGTCATAAAAACATCGATGAAGAGGTCGGTTATTATTAGAAGGGACTACAACTGGTATGTTCCAAAATACATGCGTTATGAAAGAAGACATAGTCATCTTGCTGCACATCTCCCTGACTGTATTGAAATCAACGTAGGTGATAGAGTCAAAGTAGCAGAGTGTAGACCGCTTAGTAAGACTGTTAGCTTTGTTGTTGTGGAGAAGACTAAGGAACAGTGAGCAAGATGTCGGGTAAATCACGGGCCGTCAGCGCCAAAGGCGTCATAGAGTTTAGATTTCACATACCAAGGACACTTGTCACTGGATCCCGCATTAACTGCGCAGACAATACAGGAGCAAAGGAGTTAAACCTCGTTAATGTTGTTGGCTATAAGGGCCGTTTGAAACGTATGCCTGCAGCATCGGTAGGTGACATGGTGATCGTGTCGGTCAGTAAAGGAAGCCCAGACCTAAGAAAAAGCGTCTTCCCAGCAATCCTTATCCGTCAACGGAAGCCATATCGTAGGCCAGATGGAAGCTGGATCCAGTTTGAGGACAATGCGGCTGTGATCATAACTCCTGAAGGCGAGCTTCGGGGTTCAGAGATACGGGGACCGGTTGCAAAGGAGGCTGCTGAAAGATGGCCACGTGTGGCAGCTGCAGCCAGTATAATAGTGTAGGATGCTGAACAAAATATGACTGCGAGACATAGCCTTTCTGCGCCTCTCTCAGAGGAGCTTGTTGCCAAATATGGTGTCAAAAGAATGAATGTAAGAAAAGGAGATACAGTAATGGTTGTACGCGGAGGCTTTCGAGGGATTGAAGGAAAGGTCTTAAAAGTCAGCAAAACCAATGGCCGGGTCTTTGTTGAAGGAGTTTCACGCGAAAGGACTGATGGAACAACCAGACCGGTTTCGGTACATGCCTCAAAGGTCGTCATCCATCAACTTTCCGTTGACGACAAAAGAAGAAGAGAGATACTTGAAAGACGGGTAAGAAACGAGGTAGAAACTGAGAGAAAGACTAAAAGGGAGCCAAAGGGAACAGGGTTGGACACAAAAATCCAAGAGACGGACAAGACTTGAAGGTTTGAAGTATGGGAAAGATGGGAGGAACTAAGCATCTCAAACGGAAGCCGGCCCCAGACTTCTGGCCTATCCACCGGAAGGGTTTTCGCTGGATAGTAAAGCCTGGGCCTGGGCCGCATCCAGTAAAGGATTCACTCCCACTTTTAGTGATTATTCGGGATATACTTGGGATAGCTAAAACCCGTAATGAAGCCCGTGAAATACTCAGAAGAGAAAATGTCAAAGTTGATGGCGTAATTCGCAGAAGAGATGACTATCCTGTCGGGTTGATGGATGTTATAGAAATCCCAGCGATAAAGAAGACTTATCGTGTTCTGCCTGAGCTTAGGAGAGGCCTCAGACTTCATATTATTGGACCCGAAGAAAAAGACTACAAACTGTGCAAGATCGTAAACAAGACAACGGTTGCTAAAGGAAACATTCAACTGAACCTCCACGATGGGAGAAATCATGTTGTGAAGATTCTTGACCCTACGAAGCCAGCGGAGGATGTATACAAAACAGATGATCTCCTAAAAGTCAAGCTGCCTTCGCAGGAGATCCTAGCACATTTGAAGTTCGAGCCAGGGATCTTGGCCTTAGTTTGCAGCGGTAGACATGTGGGTCGATGGGGAGAAGTCATATCAATTGGTCAACCAAGCTTGTATGGAGCCACTGCCATTCTCAAAGGTAGTGGCGGAGAAGAATTCGAGGCGCCTCTCGACTACCTCTTTCCAATAGGCAAGGGAGAGCCTTGGATAAGTCTTCCAACGGATGTTGAAGAGGCATGAGCAGGAATATGCTTGGAACGGTTCGTAACCCGATGCAGCAGCCTTGTATAGGTAAGGTGGTTGTAAACATCTGTGTCGGTAAGTCAGGCGAAGTATTGCAGAAAGCAATGAGTGTTCTCCAGCAGGTTACAGGTCAGAAGGCATGTCAAAGGAAAGCAAAGCGTACAATAAGAGACTGGAGTATAAGGAAGGGTGAGCCGATAGCTTGCATTGTCACGCTTAGAGGGGAGAAGGCAGAGTCATTCCTTAGAAGAGCCTTGGACGCTAACAACAATAGAGTTAAGAAGTCTAGCTTCGATGCGGAAGGAAACTTCTCTTTTGGAGTACATGAACACATCCAGTTACCAGGAGTTAAATACGACCCATCAGTAGGCATCTTCGGTATGGACATATGTGTAACCATGGAGAAAAGTGGCTACCGGGTCAAGAGACGTAGATATTTAAGGAGCAGAGTGGGAAAAGCTCAGAGGTTAACGCCGGAGGAATCTATCCACTACCTTATGGAGCGTTTCGGTGTAGAGCTTGTTGAGTAGGTTGAGAAGATGACGGCTGGCTCTAACAGAAAGGTAAGGAAGTACGGCAAGGGAAGTCGCCCCTGCAGAAGATGTGGGTCATATGGACCTATAGTGCGGGCATATGGAATAATGCTGTGCCGACAATGTTTCCGGGAGCTGGCGACAAGCCTTGGGTTCAAGAAGTATAGGTAGAGGATGCAGAAAATGGATCCACTATCAAATGCGCTTTCAACGATTCAGAACAATGAGTTGAGAAACAAAAGGGACTGCTTGATTATGCCGACCTCAAAGCTGATAGGAAATGTTTTAAGGGTTCTTCAGATGAACGGCTACATCGGGAAGTTCGAGTTTATCGACGACGGCCGAATGGGTAAGTTCGATGTCCAGCTACTAGGTAGGATAAACAGATGTGGTGCTATAAGGCCGCGTTACTCGTGTAGGGTTGGCGAAATAGAGAAGTGGGAAGAAAGGTACCTGCCCTCAAAAGAGCTTGGTATTCTGATACTTTCAACCTCAAAAGGGGTAATTTCACATAAAGAGGCTAAAGAAAAGAGGGTGGGCGGCCAGCTGTTGGCCTACGTCTACTAGAGGTGGAAAGAAGTGGGTAAGACCAACCTAGCGCAACAAAAGGTTAAGGTTCCAGAAGACGTTGAAGTTACTGTAAGGCAGAGCCGTATCTCTGTGAAGGGGCCTCTTGGAACGTTAGAGAGAGATTTTGCTCATGCACCAGTAACTATCCGGCTCAACGGTCAAGAGGTCATAGTCGAATCTTACTGGCCAGACAAACGGAAGATAGCTATGGTCGGCACAGTTAGGTCCCATATTAGAAATATGATAGTGGGTGTCCTCAAGGGTTTCACCTATAAGTTGAAGGTTGTATTCGCCCATTTTCCAGTTAACGTGAAGGTTCATGGAAATGAAGTTGTCATAGAGAATTTCGGAGGGGAGAGACGTCCAAGGATAGTTAGCATCCCCAAGGGTGTAAACGTCTCAATCGCAGGCGACGACATAATCCTCAAAGGTATCGACATCCAAGAAGTTAGTCAAGCTGCTGCGAGGATACAGCAGCAGACACGTATCAAAAAGAAGGACCCAAGGGTTTTCCTCGACGGTATCTACATCTTTGAACGCCAGGAGGGAATGTAGAAAATGGCGGTTGAAGCATCTGAGAGCGAGAAGCAGTTTGATTCGCTTCGTCACCCCAAGCCTCCCTCCGCAATAGTCCGTCTAATAGAGATTAGAAGAACCCTTAAGGCAAAGAAGCCAGCGTTCAGGAGACAAGAGAGTTGGCGTTACAAGAGAGTACGTCCATCTTGGAGACGCCCAAAAGGAATCGACAGCAAGATGCGTCTAAAGCTCCAAGGCAGACCGAAAAGTGTGGAAGCTGGATACCGTTCACCAAGAAGAGTTAGAGGGCTTGACAGCTTAGGATGCAATGAAGTAGTTGTATCAAATGTCACTCAGCTTAATGAAGTATCCCCAGACAAAGTTGTCAGAATCGATGGGAGAGTCGGCAAGCGTAAAAGGCTGGCCATCCTTGAGAAATCAAGAGAGCTGAAGCTCTATGTTATAAACCCGGGGAAAGTGAGCGAAGTTGAGTCTTAAGAATCAGCGGCGGCTTGCTTCAAAAATTCTAAAAGTTGGAGAAAGCCGTGTCCGGTTTAATCCTGAGAGGCTTGAAGACCTAGAAGGAGTAATCACACGTGAAGAAATAAGGAGATTAATCCGTGAAGGCACTATCAAGGTTGCTCCAGCGATTGGAGTTAGTCGTGCACGGGCCCGTCTACTTATGAAGAAACGTCGGACAGGCCGAAGGAGAGGCCCTGGTAGTAGAGGAGGAAAGGCTGGTGCTCGTCAACCCCCCAAACAGATTTGGAAGACGCGGATCCGTTTAATACGGAGACATCTACGCACGTTAAGAGAGCGAAGGATAATTCAGAAGAGCGCCTACAGAAGACTCTATCTACTCGCTAAAGGTGGAACATTCCTCGATAGAAGCCATGTTGACCAGTATATTCAAGCTCATGGATTATCAAGGAGGAGGTAGGCTTGGGTCATGGTTCAAGATATCGATTGGCTTTTCGCCGAAGAAGGCAAGGCCGTACAGATTACCGGATGAGGAAGAGAATGGTTCTGTCAGGCCATCTGAGGCTCGTCGTCAGACCCTCTATTAGAAATTTGATGGCTCAGCTTATAGAGGCTAGACCGGAAGGGGACAGGGTCTTAGTGGCATGTAACTCAAACGACTTGAAGGCTTATGGATGGCAAGGACCTACAGGAAATGTACCTGCTGCATATCTCACAGGATATCTCATCGGGAAGAAGGCTATGAACAGCGGTGTAGAAAGTGCAATACTTGACATTGGGATAAGAAAAGCAACTGTTGGCAGCAGGATCTTCGCCGCCGTCAAAGGAGCAATAGATACAGGCCTCTCAGTTCCCTGCAGTGAAGATGTTCTTCCGTCGGATGAGAGGATAGTTGGTGGACACATCGCAGCCTACGCAAAGCAGCTTGCAGAGACCGACCAATCGTTATACAGACGCATATTTTCAAGGTACCTCGTAATGGAGCTGAAACCTGAAGAGCTGAGTAAACACGTGGAGAAGGTAAAGGAGAAAATTAACATGACCTTCGGAGGTAACAATTAGCCTTGACACAGGAGACAAAGAGTGTTGAAACCTGGATTCCAACCACGAGTGTAGGTAGGCTAGTGCTCGAGGGTAAGTTAACCTCTATTGACGAGGTATTCAACCAAGGCCTAAAGATTCGAGAGGCAAAAGTGGTTGATTTACTCCTTCCAAACCTGCAGCAGGAGGTTTTACACATAGGCCTTGTTCAGAAGCAGACGGATGCCGGGGAGAAATCCCGGTTCAAAGCTATTGTGCTTGTGGGCAACATGAATGGTTATTTCGGTATCGGAGCTGGAAAGGCGAAGCAGGTTAGGACAGCGATAGAGAAGGGGGCTATAAACGCGAAATTAAACATCTTTCCAGTCCGTCGAGGATGTGGCAGCTGGGAGTGCGGCTGCGGGGAGAACCACTCCGTTCCTTTCATAGTTGTTGGGAAATGTGGAAGTGTAACTGTTGAGCTACGGCCAGCGCCGAAAGGCGTAGGTATAGTGGCTGGTGACATAGCAAAGACAATCCTCTCGTTTGCAGGCATTAAGGACTGCTGGACAAGAACCCGCGGGTCAACACGCACAATACCATCTTTTGCGATAGCCACGTCCAACGCGTTAAGGAACACCTACCGAATCATGACCCCGAAGGATTGGATGGGTGTAAGATGAGCGAATCAATCCCAGAGAATAGGTGTATAGTAGTTGTACGTATCAGGGGAAGCGTTGGCTTAGACAAGGAGAGAGAGGAAGTTCTCCGACAGCTGCATCTGACTCGAAAGAACCATGCCACAATACTGTATACCTCACCAAGCATAGCTGGAACCCTTCAAAAAGTGAAGGATTACACTACTTGGGGGGAGGTTGACCTTGGAACAGTGGAGAAACTGCTGCGTGAACGAGGGATGATGGAGGGTGGGAAAAGACTTACCGAAGAGGACATGAAGGAACAGTTAGGGTATAGTTCATTTGCCGAACTGGCTAAGGAACTACACGACGGCAAAGTTGAAATCTCACACATTAGAAAAATGAAGCCTGTATTCCGTCTTCACCCTCCCAAAAAAGGTTTCAAGGGTTCCATACATAAACCCTATCCTGAGGGGGAATTGGGATACAGAGGCGAAAGCATCTGCCTACTACTGTCTAAGATGATGTGAAACCTGTGGAAGTGTCAAAATGCCGACTCGATTAAGGAAAACTCGTAGACTCCGAGGTTCACGTAGTCATGGCTGGGGGCAGGTAGGTCAGCATAGAGGCGCTGGTAGAAGAGGGGGACACGGGATAACGGGTGGACATAAGCATCACTGGACAAGCACACTTGTTTACGGGTTTCCTATGTTTGGCAAACATGGATTCAAACGCGCATGGATAGAGCGGCCTAAGACCATTAATGTCGGCGAATTGAATAGCACCGTGAATCGGTTGCTTCAGCAGAATCTGGCTCGTAAAGAGGAGGACGGGGTCTATGTTGACCTCGACGCCATCGGCGTGCAGAAGCTACTCGGGGCAGGTAAATTGGATACCCCACTCATATTGAAGGTATCATCCTACTCAAACACCGCGCTCAAAAAGGTTCAGGAAGCAAAAGGTAGAATTATCTCAGAAGAGAGTTGAGTCACAGCCCATGCCTGGAAGGTTCCTCTCATTTTTCCGCCCGGTAGCAAGGGTAATGCCAGAGGTTAAAGCCCCTGAGCGCCGTGGAGCATTCAACGAGAAGCTGCTATGGACTGCCCTAGTTGTGGTATCCTACTTTATACTTTCTGAGATACCAATCTACGGCGCTGTCCGCCAAGAAGGTGACCCATACTACTATCTTAGAGTGATATTTGCATCTTCCCGAGGCTCCTTAATGGAGTTGGGCATTCAACCTATCGTCACATCAGGTATCATAACGCAGCTAATCTCAAGCTCCGGGTTGATTGGTTTTGACAGAAATAGTTCCGAGGACCGTGAGACCCTTTCAGGAGTGACAAAATTCTTTGCAATCCTGATGACGGGTTTACTTGCTGCTGCATACATCTTGAGCGGCGTTTATGGAAGAGGACTGTCAACGGGGTTGATGGCGGCGATCTTTGTTCAACTCTTCACGGTCGGTATACTGGTAATCCTCCTTGATGAGCTGCTCCAGAAGGGTTGGGGGCTAGGGAGCGGGATCAGCCTATTCATAGCGGGAGGCGTGGCCCAGAAGATTATTTGGGACCTGTTCAGCCCTATTCCGTTTGAGGAGAACGGCAATGTGTTTGGGTCTCTAATCGCGTTCTTCCAGTCTGTATTCAGAGGAGAATCCCTATTATCAGCCTTTGTCAGAAGGTCACGGCCAGATGCTCCAACAATGTTGGGCTTGCTTGTCACGATAGCCGTATTCCTAGTCGTAATATACATGGAGGCGCTGAAGGTTGAAATCCCAATATCTTATGCAAAATACCGAGGGTTCAGAGGACAGTATCCGGTGAAGTTTCTATACGTCTCGAACATACCAGTCATTCTTGTTTCCAGCCTCTTCATGGATGTCTACTTTGTGGCACAAATCATATGGTCTAGATTCAACGCTGCAGGAGACAATATTTGGCTGAATTGGATCGGAGTGTTTAGAGAAAATGAGCCTGTGAGCGGCCTTGCATATTATATGACATCACCGCGGAACCTCGAAGCTTTCATCGCTGACCCGGTGCGGGGGCTTGTTTACACAGGTCTCCTTGTAGGCTTATGTGTTCTATTTGGGATTATTTGGCTTCAGGTTAGTGGCATGGATCCTGCTTCTGTCGCTGAACAGCTTGTTGATTCAGGGCTTCAAATACCTGGGTTTCGAAGGTCGGTCAAGCCTATCCAAAGCGTTTTGGAGAGGTATATTCCAACAGTAGCCGTGCTTGGGTCGATAGCGGTTGGCCTAGTGGCGTCGGTTTCTGACTTTTTCGGAGCCTACGGCACGGGAATGGGGATTCTGCTGACCGTTGGAATTCTCTACCAAGTCTACCAAGCGATTGCACAGGAGCAGATGTGGGAAATGTTCCCATTGCTTAGACGGTTCATAGGCGAGTAGCTCCACCCAGAGAAGGATTTATCGGTGGGCTGAAAAGCCTGTATCTAGAGGAAGTGGCCATGGCCAGCTTCGATGTTCTCCTATATCAGCCAGCGTCAACGCTGTTCGTCCTCCTAGTATCCTTCGCAGCTTGTTTAATGTCTATGATAGTCTACCGCTATACCGTGGACTTAAAGAGGCTGAGTGAGGTTAGCGAAGAGGTACGGAGGTATAATGAAGATCTTACAAAAGCAAAGAAGAGCGGAGATAAGCAGGCTCTCCGCCGTTTGAAGAGGGAGGAACGAAGGCTGAGGCAGCTTAGTAGCTACGCTCAGAGGCAAAGGCTCAAGGCTACAATGGTCACGGTCATACCGTTCTCGATTATATCGCTGATGCTTGGGCTCTTCTATTCGGGAAGAGCTGTTGCAACACTGCCCTTTGAGACACCCTTTGGTAAGGGCTTGAACTTCTATACATGGTATATGCTATGCTATTTTGCGATTTACTTCCCTCTTACAAGACTGTTCGGGGTCTCAATGAGCTCAGATATACCTCGCTCTGCCCAAGGCAGTTAGGAGGTTGTTAAATGAGTCTTGTTCTTACTATAAGCGGTCTGCATGGGACAGGAAAGTCAACCTATGCTCAAAGGCTGGCGGCAAAGTTTGGGTTGAGGTATTTTTCTGCAGGTAGGCTGTTCAGAGAACTTGCTAAGAAACGTGGTTTGACGTTAGAGGAGTTAAGTTTGGAGGCCTCTAAGAGAGATGAGTTGGATAGGCTTGTGGATGAGCAGACAAGGATTGAAGCTAAGAAAGGAACCGTAGTGATTGACTCGCTTCTAGGAGCATGGGTTACTAAGGACTTGGCCAACCTTAAGATTCTACTTATCGCCCCTGACGATGTAAGAATAAAGAGGATTGCTCATAGAGATGCCGTTTCCATCGAAGAAGCTAGGAGGGAAACCCTGTACCGTGAGGAGTTAGAGAGGGGAAGGTTTAAGAATTTTTATGATATTGACATTTCAAACCTTTCCATATACGACCTAATCCTGAACACGGGGATTCTTTCCCCTGAAGGGAACATGAAGGTCTTGGAAAGCTTCGTGGAAGCCTATATAAAGGAACGGAGGTTAGGAAGAGATGCCTGCGGTGGAAGTCGGTAGAATCTGCATAAAGAAGAGGGGTAGGGAAGCAGGAAAGCGGTGTGTTATCGTTGACGTAATCGATAAATCTTTTGTGTTGGTGACTGGGCCAGAGTCGGTGACAGGCGTCAGACGTCGAAGGGCAAATGTGAAGCATCTTGAGTTCACTGAAGAGTTGGTGGAGATACCGCGTAGGGCTACAGATGAGCAGGTTACTAAAGCATTGGCGAAGTTGAAGACTTAGCCTTCTGTTTTCTTTCTATGCTTCTTTTCTAATAATCTCTACACTGGGGTGAGGAAATTATCAGATATTACTCGTAAGCTTCTAGTTAAGGTAGATGAGGAATCGGACCCTAGATACGGCTGTGAGCCTTCGAAAAGGCCAATAGGCGACCATCTGAGGTTCGGAGTAGTCAACTTAGATAAACCAAGCGGTCCTACAAGCCATGAGGTTGTGGCGTGGGTTAAGAGGCTGCTTAAGGTTGGCCATGCAGGACACAGCGGGACTCTAGATCCGAAGGTTACAGGTGTATTGCCAATTGGGTTGGAGGAGGCTACTAAGGTCATAGGGGTTCTTCTCCTATCGGAGAAGGAGTATGTTTGCGTTCTTAGACTCCACGGGGATGTCTCTGAGGACAAGGTTAGGAAGATTCTGGAGGAGTTTGTAGGTGAAGTCTATCAACGTCCGCCGCTCCGCTCCTCTGTCTCGAGACTGACCCGAATCAGGAGGATATATTACATTAGAGACTTGGAGTTTAACGGAAGGTATGTACTTTTCCGGGTTGGCTGCCAGTCGGGAACATACATTCGTAAGCTTTGCTACGATATTGGTGAAGCACTTGGAGTTGGAGCCCATATGGCGGAGCTGAGGCGCACTCGCAGCGGCGTCTTCACAGAAAACGAAGGAATGGTAACACTATATGACTTAAGGGAGGCAGTCGATGCCTTATGTGAGAGAGGAGACGAGTCAGGATTGAGGCGTTGCATCCTACCTATGGAGTTTGCTGTTGGGGGATTGCCGCGTGTCTTTATACGCGACTCAGCGGTAGATTCCATATGTCATGGTGCTTGGCTTGCGGTTCCAGGTATAGCAAAGCTGGACTCTGGGATCGTTCCAAAGAGGATGGTTGGTCTCTTCTCCCTGAAGGGGGAGCTTGTTGGACTTGGCCGGGCAGTGATGTCCTCTGAGGAGGTTTTGGCAGTTGACAGGGGGGTTGCGTTTGAGACGGTGCGTGTGGTTATGCCAGCGGGGCTCTATCCTAGACTTTGGCCTTCTCACAGTCACAGATAGATGGGTGTTTCTCAGATGTTTTTCTGTTGCCTTCCTGTTCCAAGACGTTGTATCTATCTCTGTTGAAGAGAGGAGGAGTCTAATAAATTGGAGACTCGTAGAGAGCTCAATACTTCAATGGTGAGAGTTAGCTTGGCAGACTGAATAGCCTCAACCTCTTGGTGAGAACGATATGTCTGCTAGGCATCGAATGACAATTCTGTAATGCTCTGGAACAGGCTGGTTTCTTGGAATGTAATCCATGCACCCAACCACCGCCTATAAGACCTTTTAAGTAATCATCGCTCTTGGTAAGTGGCAACAGGGCCGAAATCTTGGCTGGAAGGGATTTGATGACTTATACCGAAGTATACATAAATAGACACC
>JAWBNY010000002.1:0-27824 GCA_038826985.1 Bathyarchaeia archaeon
TCACCTTCATCTACCTCTAACCCTGCAACTATGTCTCTTAGACGTTGGATTCTTTCTCTAGCTTGGCCTATTGCCACCAGAAGCCCACATCCTACTTCACACTCATTCTCAGCTTCGTCATATGTACATACTTGGAGTGCCTCTCTGAACCTCAACTGTGCCATCTTCGCATTCTCCAAAGCTAGGCGGTAGTCACCGACGGTATGATTATTCCTTGCCTGGATGAGCAGTCCTCTTCCTTGGTCTATCAAGAGCTCAGCTAAAGTGACGTTTTCTCCTCTAAACCTTGCCTGTTCAACTATGTATTCTACTTGCTCATAAGCATCCTGCGCAATCTCAATAAGTTTCCATGCATTGACGTTCTCGCTAGGAAACGCATGCGATGTGTAGAGAGGAACCGAAGCCAATACCAGCAGCGATGCAACGCATAGCGCAACTGTTTTGTTCTTCTGCATTATAATTCACCTGAATCCGATCATACACTGCTTTTCTAATAAGGGATATTTTGAAATGACTGTTTCATGGCTTGAAACAACCGTTTCAAATGGGTTATGGGAACAGATCCTTTCTCGAGAATTAGATGATACCCATTATGACTTTTTATGTAAGAAAAACTATTGAAGTGGATAATGTTGACCGCGATAAGGGTTTATTCTGCTTCATTTCACTCTCGCCTCATATACTTCTAGTAGGGAAGGCGCTACTAGTAAAGCTCTCATAAAGCAGTCGTGAATTTTGCAAGAGGCTTTACTCTTGGAACCGGTGATGTTTGAGAAGTTGCCGCCAAGTGAACTAATGGCAAACTCCTACAAGTGGTGTTAAGGTTCTAGAAGAAGCCGGTCGGTTGTAGTCTTGGTGTAGAGGCTATAGACGTGGTTCTGTAAGCGTCAAGTCGAGAGAAGGGTCAAAAAGACTCCCACCGCTACAACCGAGGCTATTTGTCCTCCAGTGTTCACTGCAAGGGCATGCATCAGGAGGTAATTCTGGGGATTCTCACGCTGCCCTTCCATTTGGACAACACGTGCCGACATTGGATAGGCGCTCACCCCAGCTGCTCCGATCAAGGGGTTGATCTTTCCACCCGAAAAGCGATACATGAGCTTCCCAATCAGCAGACCCATCGCTGTTGTCATTGAAAAAGCGATGATGCCAAGTATTACTATCTCGATGGTCTGAAGTGTGAGGAAGGCTGAGGCATTCATTGTTGCACCTACGGTCACCCCGAGAAAGAGAGTTATTGTGTTTGCCAGTGTATCTTGGGATACCTCCATCAGTTTCTGCGCAACACCGCTTTCTCGGAGGAGGTTACCTAGCATCAGCATCCCTACAATTGGCGAGGCTGATGGAAGTATGTAACAGACGATGAGAGTTGTTGCTATAGGAAAGACAATCTTCACCTTTGAGCTTACGGGATTAGCATATGTCATGGTTGTCATGCGTTCCTTCTTTGTTGTCAAGAGTCGCATTATCGGAGGCTGGATCACAGGCACCAAAGCCATATAGGAATAAGCGACGACGGAGATCGGTCCCAGAAGATGTGGAGCGAATTTCGTTGTCATGATGATTGTGGAGGGGCCATCCATGGCACCGATTATGGCAATAGAGGCTGCTTCTGGAAGCTTGAAGCCGAGCTGGATCGAAACCAAGAGAGTTAAAAAGATGCCAAATTGGGCCGCGCCTCCCATTAGAAGGATATATGGGCGTTCTAGAAGAGCCCCAAAGTCTATCATGGCTCCTATGCCTATGAAGATTAGATACGGGAAGATGTCCGTCAAGACACCGTAGGTATAAAGGAAACTCAGGAAACCTCCTCTCGCCATCAAATCGGGAGATAAATTGGTGAGCAGGGCGCCGAATCCGATTGGGAGAAGGAGATATGGCTCATATTTCTTCGAAATGGCTAAGTAAAGTAGTAGGCTTCCAATGCATATCATGGCCAAATTGCCGATGGAGAATACCAAGAACACACCTCTATGAAGTGATTACTATGAGTGGTTCATTCAAGGTAACGGTCTGTCCAACCTCAACCAATATTTTCTCAACCCTCCCTGTCTTGTCAGCACGAACTTCGATCTCCATTTTCATGACTTCAATAGTGAGAATAACATCCCCTGTCTGGATTTTATTTCCAACCCTTGTTTGGATCTGTTTGATTTTTCCGCCTATTGGTGCAAGAATATATTGCTGTATGGATGGACGGACAATGGAGGCCTCGGTGGAAGGAGGACTTATTCTTAAGGCCGGTTCAGAAGGCTCTGATTTCTTTGGCTTCAGGGAAACGGTATGATACTTCCCATCCACAACAACGGCATTTTGCTTTATGTCTACGGAATACTCTCTGTCATCGACAATAATCTTGAAACTGGTCTCCTGAGACTTATTGAGATTAGCAATTTGTCTTTGAGTATTCTGTTCGCCCATGCTAAGGAGGCGCTTCAGAACCTCCGAAGCGAAAACTAGCAGACTAAGAACTCCAAATATCGTCAGCATTCCTATTAGAGTGATCATGAGTCCTTGGCTGATTTCGCTCATTCTTTTCTAATCCTTCCTCCTCTGAAGAGTCCATATGAAATTGCTGCTACGAACGCAGTGTTGTCGATCATGGAGAATTCCTCTCTCCTACTTCTTAGGAAGCGAAGTGTCTCATTAGGGAAGAGGATGTAGGACAAGGCCTGTTTCGTATCTGCTCCAATTTCTGGTTGGGTCTCTTTGACCTCTCTAAGATTCGGTGGGGGGCTACTTCTTTCCAACGCTTCTTTTTCAACCCGCTCTTTCAGATCCAAGCATATCGGGGCCGGTGGCGACCCATACTCGCCTCTGACGTAGTTTTTGACTTCATTAGTTATCACTTTATAGCGCTCGCCCATCATCACATTCAGTAAGGCTTGACATCCAACAATCTGGCTTGTCGGTGTCACAAGGGGAGGATATCCCAAGTCCTTACGCACCTGCGGCACCTCAGCAAGCACCTTTTCGAGTCTGTCAATTGCTCCTTGCTCCTTTAGCTGCTCCTCCAAATTGGATATCATACCACCCGGAAGTTGGTAGTTAAGGACATTGATGTCAGGGCTTACGAGACTTGTCTCATATCTGAGATATTTGCTCCGCAAACCTTCGAAGTATTTGGCGATCTGAGATAGTGCTGCAAGATCTAAACCTGTATCCCACTGAGTGTTGCGCAACATGGCTACCATTGTTTCGGTAGCTGGAAGAGAAGTACGCGAAGACAGGGGGGATGTTGCGGTGTCAATAATGCTGGCACCGGCTTTAATAGCCATAAGGTACGTGGTTGATGCCATACCGCTTGTGCAATGGCTATGAATCTGCACAGGAATCCTGAGAGCTTTTCGAAGTTGCGAGACCAGAAGAAAGGCATCTGTTGGAAGTAAGATTCCAGCCATATCTTTTATGCATATAGATTGCGCACCTAGCTCCTGCAGTTTCCTTGCTAGGTCGATGTAAGCGTCTGCCGTATGAACTGGACTTATTGTATAGCACATGGCTGCTTGAGGATGAGCCCCTTGCTTTCGAGTGACTTCGATGGCTTGAACCATATTGTTAGTATCGTTGAGCGCATCGAAAATCCTGACTATAGAGATTCCTGACTCGATTGATTTTATTATGAAGGCCTCTACTACATCTGGGGGATAGTGTTTGTAACCGACTAGATTTCTACCTCTTAGCAGCATCTGCAGAGGAGTCTTGACGACCCTTTCTTTGATGAGATTAAGGCGCTTCCAAGGGTCTTCGTTTAGATACCTCAGACATGAGTCAAATGTTGCCCCACCCCATACCTCCATTGAGTAGAATCCAGCTCGATCCATCTTCTCAGCTATTGGGAGGATGTCTTCTATTCTCAGTCTAGTGGCCCATATAGATTGTTGTCCATCCCTCAAGGAGGTATCTGTTACTTTGACAGAACAGCTCAAATTCTTTGGCCTCGTTAGCGAATTTGGGGCAACAAACATTTATTATTCTTTTTTAAACGCTTGAACATGAATTATGTCTAAACCCAGGGATAGCATCTAGTCCTTTTGACTGAATAAACATTCGCTGCTACTTACCTAACATCGCTGCATTATTATTCCTATCGAGCGCCGTTCTCAGGCTACAGTCCTTCCTCTTAACGAAGTAACCTCACCGCACTGGATCTTCCGAGTTAATCCTTCACATATGTCGAGCAATAGCGCTCCATCATGGGCGATGCCAACCACTGTGCCATCTATTGTTCCTTGCAATGTCTCCACTCTCACTTTCTTTCCTATACTTGAACAGGCTCGTCGATATTCTTCAAGAAGATTATTAGTCTGGCCGCTCAGTATGGATTTGTATAGCTTGAAGAAATGCCCTAGAAGAGTATTCAAGAAACTATCTTTGGGTATGATGCATGAAGTCAACTCTAAAAGAGAGGTCGCAGTCTCTCTGACATCTTCCGAAAAAGCGTCTTTTGGAATATTGAGGTTAATGCCTATTCCAACGAGAGCATAATAGCTATCCCCCTGTGTTCCCCCCTCGATGAGTATTCCTCCAAGTTTGCGACCGTCAAATATAATATCATTTGGCCATTTGAGATTTACAGAAACCCCGAAGCATTCGATAGTCCTTACTGATGCGATGCCTGCTGCCAAGCTTATAAGGCCTAGATGTTCGAGTGAAGGTGGCCGCAACAGGATGGTGAACCAGAGACCACCTTTTGGGGACTGCCATCTTCTACCCCAGCGACCTTTTCCATGTGTTTGGTTCTCGGCGACGATGACTAGCCCTTCCTCTTCCCCAGCTAGAGCACACTTTTTGGCTACATCGTTGGTAGAGCTTACCGTGTCAAGATAGTGTACTCGCACATTTGATAGTTCATTTGACAAGTAGGTGTTTCTCACATCTCTTCACTCCATGTCAGTCATCGTCAACTTAATACTCAAAGAATAGTGTCCTCTACTATTATTGTTGCTGTTCTGGCATCAAGCATTCTCAATTAGTTCATGAAGCTTCATAGCGCTCCTCCTCTCTAAGCCCCTTCTATTGTATACCAAAGGTCATCTTAAGCATGCTCCAAGAAGGCTTGAAGGGCTCCCAAGTGCGTTATTGACAGTATTTGAAACCTTGCGCTTTCCAAACGTCACAATTAGATGCTCGTAAATTTCTTAATTGAGCTTGTTCGTCCCATTCCGATGCCAGACAAACCTAGATTAACCGTCTACTAACCCTTATCCAATTCCCATGCGCCGTCTCTCCCTTCAAAGAATGCTCTGAGATTTCCAACGCATTTAAGAAAAATAAATATTGTTTATGTTTGATTGACAGGGCACTCAATAAAGTCGGTTTAGAAAAAGGCCATTCTGGAGATGCAACCGAGGTCTGTCCTGAAGGGGATAGATTGAAAGTAATAGCTATTAAAGTGTAATATAATGACATTTGCAGTATGTGCTGGTTGGTTGAGACTTAAAGGTGCTTGTAAGTACATTCACCTTCTATTGAAGTATGGCTTTTTCCCCTCGCTGAGAGCGGGACTCCAATGATGATGCTTGCCTCAGGGAGCATCCTCAGCTTAATCGCGACGGGCTCCGATACGATACATAATGCGGTTGTTGATGTTGAGCATGCTCGCGGCCTCAATGGCTGAGCCTAAAGCTACCCCTAGGTTCAGTGCCTTGAAGACACATGTTGGTTCACGGTAACGGCTAATCCTACTGAGGCCCGCCTGTAAAGCCTTTATCAAGGCCTGTAAGATATAGAGCTGGGTACGATGGATATCTAGATGCTTGAGATGTGGACAAGAGTATGGGCAGGGCTTCTGCTCAACCTGTGGCGTTCCTATATCTAAAGTTGCTACCAGCAGAAAGTACGAGAAGAAGTATCGTCCTTCATACTCCACGCTAAGCTCGAGGCTGGAGAGTCAATCATAGGCTAGGCCGGGGGCACTGACCTACATGAGCCCGAATATTGCAGTTAAGATGAAGATGCGTGAACGAGGTATTCTGGATAGCCTTGGGCTCTCATTCCTAGGCGGACAGTCATTTTTGTCAACAAATATTCAACGACGAACGGCACAGGAAAACCGGGTCGTTTCAGCTCCGCTAGGAAACGTAGAACTTATGGTAGTCAGGTCTGATAGAGACCACATAATCTAGAGAAAAAAGATTCAGATCATGCATCTAGGAGAAGAGAACATGAAACTGCTAAATGTATTTGCATACTATATTTCCACGGAATTTAAGCAACGTCGCTGTCAATTTTGGTTTACAAGAGCCATATTACGTGGTTGCTAATAATAAACGACAAATCAGTATACTAACTAGTCTAAAAGAATCCGCAAAGCACGGAGTACTTAAACACAGCGGTAGCTCGCGTTGAGTAGGTGATAGCAGGATTCCTGAAAGAAGCTCTTGCTGAACTGCAAGGTTTGGGTAGTAGTTAATTACGTCATCACGTTGGCGCGCTCATCTCATATAAACGCAACAATTATGAGTTCTTGTAGATTATAGAAGTTGGTTGGTCATTTAGGATTGAGAAGAGGAACCATCTACAACCCTCACGGCAACCTTCTACTCGCAGTCATACTACTCGTTCTACTAGCGGTAGAAAGCCTCCTCTTAGCTGGAGTAGTAAGTCTCGCATTCCTAGATGTAGGTCTAAGCCCATTCGCAACCTCATTAATCCTACTTGGAACATTCATAGGAGGCTTCATAAACATCCCGCTCCTTAGAATTGAGAGCAGGGTACCTATAGTAACGGAAGAATATGTAAGATTCCTTGGAATCATGTATAAGATACCGCAGCTGGAATTTGAACAGACCACAACAACCGTGGCCATCAACGTAGGCGGCGCCTTGATGCCAACTCTTGTCTCAATCTACCTTATTGCCAAATCTTCTTCAACCATGATATGGGCCCTAGTAGGCTCAACAGTTGTGGCAGTTATAGTTCATTCCACTGCAAGACCTGTAAGAGGTATCGGTATCGTAACCCCAGTGTTTATTCCGCCCTTAGCTGCAGCAGCGATTGCATACATCCTCCCGACAGAAGCTACCAAAGTTGTTGCATATGTCTCCGGCACTCTAGGAACCCTTATCGGTGCTGACCTTGCAAATCTTCACGAGATCCCGCGGCTAGGTGCTCCACTTGTGAGTATAGGTGGAGCAGGCACCTATGACGGCATTTTCTTAACTGGCATCCTAGCTATACTTCTCACATAGAGACATCTCCCATTTATCGAGAAGATACACGTTATTTACATTGAATGAAAAAACTAACCCTTAAGAACTGACACATACACAAAAAAGACGACTATGCCTCAACCAGTCAAAGTTGGTATTCTCAAGGTCGGCTGTCTTGGAACCATGATTCTCCTTGAATACCTCTTAGATGAAAGGGCCGAGCGAACCGACCTCATAACACGTACAATAAGCACAGGCTCCAAAATGAACCCTCAGGAAAGCGAGGATGCAGCGATGCAACTTATTGAATATAAACCCGACTTAGCAACTGTCATTAGCCCAAACGCCGCCCTTCCAGGTCCAAGGATTGCCAGAGAAACCCTAGCAAAAAGGGGCATCCCAACAATCGTCATCTCTGACTCTCCAGCCAAGAGAATAGCAAAAGACTTAGAACAGCAAGGAATAGGCTACATCATAAACGAAGCTGACGCCATGATCGGGGCAAGACGGGAATTCCTCGACCCAACTGAGGTTGCTGTGTACAATGCTGATGTGCTGAAAGTACTTGCAGTAACTGGGACCTTAGCCTTAATAGTCAAAACACTGGATAGAATAATTGATGAGCTCAAGAACGACGAAAGGCCCAATCTACCACACCTAATAATAACCCGTGAAAAGGCTCTTACAGAAGCAGCTTTCACAAACCCCTATGCAAAGGCGAAAGCGGCTGCAGCATTCGAGATCGCCCGAGCCGTTTCAAACATAAACATAGAGGCATGTTTTGTGCTGCAGCAATGGGAGCAATACACTACCCTAACCGCAGCAGCCCATGAGATGATGCGTAGAGCTGCCAAACTTGCTGACGAAGCTAGGGAGCTCGAGAAGGGGGGTGACACTCTGGCTAGGAGACCACATGCCAAAGACGGGACCTCAATGTACAAGACACACCTCCTCGAGAAACCTACTCCAATACATTCCGTGCAAAAACCCCAACCTGACTAGGTTTCTTATTATCCATATATACTTTAATAATCGAATATAAGTTGCTTATAGCTTGAAGGTACCACTATGGAACAACGCAAGATCATGTCCCTTGGGCGCTCCTCTTTAGTAATCTCTTTGCCCAAACACTGGACTGAGCTAAATGGGCTCAAGCAAGGAGACACCGTTTCCCTAACTATCAATCGAGACCGATCCCTAGCTGTCTATCCAGGGTTAGGCCGGAAACGCGAAGACCAGCGTATCACTCTTACAATCGGCCAAGATGAAAAAGAATCCATACTAACTCAAAGTATAGTTGCATGCTATCTCAACGGCTTCTACGGCATACGTTTGGTTAGCAAGAACATATTCTCTGTTAATCAGCTTCGAGCTATACGAAACATCGTAAGGGCGTTGTACATGCGGATCATGCAATCTGATGCTAAACAAATCTACATAGAGGCCTTAATCGATGAATCCAAAGTTCAGGTTGAATCAAGTATCAACCGTACATACCTTGTATCTAGCTCAATGTGTAGAGACGCCTTCATTGCGTTGAGGAATCGAGACATAAATCTTGCAAAAGCTGTCTATGCACTGAATGAGGACGTTGTTCACTTCGCGTATCTCCTACTCCGACTCCTCAGGAGCGCCGCCATAGATCCCTCCCTTGCCAATCAGCTGGGTCTCGACCCCTTCGATTGTCTAGACTTCCAGACGCTGGTTCACAGAATACAGCAAGTTGCGGATCAAGCATCCAACGTGGCTAGACATGTAATCATGTTAGGCGAGAGCCACCATATCTCTGCCAAAGTTCTAGATTCTATGTACACTGCTGGATGCCACGCCTTATCAATGTATGATAAGGCGGTGAAAGCATTATCCTCTAGAGACATTAGCTCTTGTAGTGAAATAATTGCACTGCATAGTCAAGCTGATAAGCTTGACCAAGAGATCGCCATTCTTGCATTTGAGGAGGAGAAAGATACGGAGGTTATATGTGCCTCATGTTCTATAAGAGATAGCATAAGAAGAATAGTAGACTATGCCGTGGATATCTGCCAGATTATGTTCAATCAAGCTCACAAACCAGCCTTCTGATGCAAAATGGTTCTGTTAACGGCGCCAAGTCTACGGATACCGTCTCCTAGCTGGGTATGTTAATGTCAAACTTAATTTTGCATTAAGGGTTTCCGCTCTAAGTAGCTTTCTAGCAAGCTGGATTGCGAAGCCATAGCTATATGTTCCATCCCCTGTCTTCCGGGCTTCCTTCAAAATGTCCTGCTCCAGCCTATACTTTAAACGTCCAATTGTCAATGCGCCAATTGCATATATACCTGGTGAGATCTCACGCATATCGTCGTCCAGCTTAATCCCTTCAACTCCAAGAGGCTTAACAGCATTGATGTCTGCAATCACCTTGATCCGATGTATCTGGTCAAGCATCTCTTTGTCAATGACTCTTACCCCTGCTGCAGCTGTGCAGAAGACAACGTCTGCCTTCTCAATTGCTTTCACCTTCTCAACAGGTGTTGGAGCATATAGGCCCTCAACATTTGCTCCATATTTTTCGAACAACATTTTTGCAAGTGACTCAACGTATTCTTGCCCGTCTAAACGACCCGGGTTCAAGCTTAGTATTGTTGTTTTGCAGCCAAGTCTACTAAGTAGGATGGCTGCGGTTCTTCCAACGGCACCTGTTCCAAGTATGGCGCAGGTTTTATCCCTGAGGTCGCCTAGGTTTGACTGCGAGATTCCTTCCTCAACTTTGGCGATCATAGCTGCTGCAGTTGTGTAAGCACCGGCTGGGTCGATCACGACGCTTGTCTTAAATGGGGGAAACATAGTTTCACAAACGACCTTAAAAACCTCCTCTGCCTTTTCCATGTCCTTTCCGCCTATGAAAAAACATGTTCTGCGAATCCCTTTCGGGTCCCTCGAGAATATAGCGTCCTGAACAATGGCTTTGGCGTCTGCAACCCCAACGTTATCGTATGGAATCACGGCGTTGAAGCCTGCGTCATATGCCATTGAAATATCGAAAGAACTAGCTCTGTTATCGGTGCAAAGGAAGAAAAGTAGGTAAGGCTGCTCTTCTGACATTCTAACGACTGGTCTTACCTGTATCTGAACAGACTCGAGTAGGGCAGAAAGATCTTGAACATGTGCCTTCGTTGAGACTAGCTTCTTTGATAATTGAATCACAAACACGTTAACAGACATAGATTCTAAAAGTCTCTTAACTCCAGAAGTATGTCTTGGGCTGCAAACGTGGATGCAACTAACTTCCTTCTTTTCGATACCTCTTGCTTGGTCAAGAATCCCCATAACAATCCATTTCTCACGGATCGAGAAACATATCTCCAGCTCTGCCTCAGCAACCTCATCCTGCAAGCACTGACCGTAAGCTATCAAGAAGTCTCTCTGACTGGCAACGTTCTCAGAATCTCCCTCTTTCGATAATTCTTCAAGTGCACCCAGTATCTGACTCAACGTTGATTTTTTATTGCTGATAACAGAGCGGAGGTATTCCCTTGCATTCTCATCAATGTCCACGGCGATGAAGGGTATAGCATGTTTCCTACAGAGTGCTGCAACCGGATTCTCCTCAAACATCTCCTTATAAGTGCGCCTACCCTGCTCCTCTGTCACGTAGTCTGGAGTAGAAGACTCTATAAGCTTCTCAAGCGACGATATGAATGCTATACTTGGCTTTAGAATAGAAAGCCTAGACAAATCTACTGTTTGAGATTCTTCATCAAGCCAGAACGGTTCATCAAATTCCTTCTCGATAATTGTTACAGTCAGCGTCTTATCCTTCAGAGGAGCGATCTCAAGGGTCTTCATAGCTATCTCAAGTATTAAGATAGACACTGTTAATATAGATGTTTTCGTTATATGATATATGCAAATATTTAATGTATATATAGAAGCTATTCTAAGGACTTGTTCCTGAAAATTTTGTAAACATCACTCAGCGCTCTAACATAAACGTGCGGTCTGTAGATGTTAACTGCATGATTAGTCTCAATATGGAGTTCGGTCGATTGTATAAGAATAGTTCTCATTCCTAGCGCCTTAGGCCAGCGAACATCTGCCTTTGGGTTGTCTCCTACTATCGCAAACTCGTCTGTCCTCAAGTTTGGAAAGCATCCTAGTAAACGTCTCCAAAACCGACGGTCGCTCTTGACGTAGCCGACATCACATGAATAGAGGAATGCGGAGAAGTACTTCTCCAAACCAAATCTTTGAACTAATTTCTTTGTGATTCCAGAAGTGTCGCTACATACAACAAGTGGATATTTGCTACTCAGAAATTCAAGGAGGTCTATGCAGCCTTCTCTCAGCCTTAAGGATTCCATATATATTGCATAGGCTTGACTCTTTATGTCGAGTCCTCTGGTGTTATAGGTTTCTTGAATCATCTCCTCAAAAGATATTTCTCCTTTTAGGGCTCTAGACCACGATAGGTTCAAGTTTGAGCCCGGCTTTCTAACGAGTCCAAGGCCTTTCTCAAAAATATCCTCCCACTTCGTGTACTTGTATCCCTCAATAAGGGTGCCATTTATGTCAACTCCTACACATCGAATGCTTTCAAATCGAGAAAGCGTCTTCTCTACATCTTCTTGAGCAAGGAATTTTCCAACCTTCAATTCCGCGAAGCTCCATGTGATAAAACAAAAGGAATATGCAGCAACATTTATAAAGTTCCCACAAATGGTATACGACAGCCTCGTTAGAGGATGCGCTCATCCTCATGACAGGAAGTGTTTATCTTCTCGAAGGAATCGCTTTCTAGCGAGGCATATGCTGGAAGGCTTGATTGGTTTTGTCTTCAAAGAAAAAAGTCGATAAGTCTGATAGAAATGAAGCGATAAGGCATGAGCTTGTTCCAAAACACATTCTTTTGAGTGAAGAGGAGGCAAAAGAAGTGTTGGCGAAGTATCGGATACAGCCTTATCAGCTTCCGTTTATCAAGATCTCTGACCCACAAGCAAGGGCACTTAAAGCAAAAGCCGGTGACATTATAAAGATAATTCGGACAAGCCCTACCGCTGGTGAGGCTGTCGCGTATAGATATGTCATAGAACAATAAGTGTTAGGAACGCGGTTTTCGGGATGAATATGTCAATATCCGACCAGGAACTTTGGTTCTTGATTAAGTGTTTCTTTGATGCTGAGGGCCTCGTTAGGCAACATCTGGACTCATACAACGACTTTATTGATCACGGCATTCAGAAAATTATCGACGAAATTGGAGAAATTCCTATTGATTCACCTGAATATCCATTCAAGGTTAGGTTGAAGCGCGTTGAGGTAGGACGGCCAAGGGTTGTTGAGGTAGATGGATCCGAGCATCCAGTATATCCGATGGAGTGTAGACTACGGAATCTGAGTTATGGAGCACCGCTGTATCTTGAAGTAGCTATGGTTAGAGATGAATATGAGGAATCCTCAGAAGTAGTCCACATAGGAGACATACCTGTAATGCTCAAGTCGAAGCTTTGTCTTCTCTCGAATTGCACTCCAGAAGAGCTAATTAGGCTTGGAGAGGATCCTTATGATCCTGGCGGCTATTTCATCATCAATGGTTCGGAACGGGTTATAGTTGGCCTTGAAGACTTGGCGCCGAACAGGATCTTGGTTGATGAAGACAATACTGGTGTGCACCCCGTTTACAGAGCAAAGGTTTTCTCTACAACAGTTGGCTTTAGGGCACGTATCACGGTAAAACTCAAGGCAAACAACGCGTTAGTCGTCACCGTTCCTGGGGTACCTACTGATCTACCATTTATAGTTTTGATGCGGGCGCTAGGGGTTGACTCGGACAGACGTATTGTAGAGATGGTCTCGTCCATAAGAGAAGTCCAAGATTTCTTAGAACCGTCTTTTGAAGAATCTGTGGGTGTGAACACCGTTCAGGAAGCCATCCTTTTTATTGGCAACAGAGTTGCACATGGTCAAGTTGAAGAATACCGTATAAGGAGAGCCGAGAGCATACTTGACCGCAACCTACTTCCCCACATTGGCAATAGTCCGGAACAGAGGTATGAAAAAGCGCACTACCTTGGGGAAATGGCTTCTAGAGTGATCGAACTCAAGCTAGGTATGAGGGGTCAAGACGATAAAGACCACTACTCAAACAAGCGTCTGCGGCTTGCAGGCTCACTGCTTGCCGACCTATTCCGTGTCTCATTTAGAAATCTCTGCAGAGATGTCAAATACCAGTTGGAACGGATGAGCGTTAGACGGAGAAAGCTAACGATCGGCGCTGCAGTGAGACACGGCATAATTACTGAAAGAATTCACCATGCATTGGCGACAGGAAACTGGGGACACGGAAAAGTAGGCATCACACAACTACTTGACCGAACTAACTATTTATCAACCCTAAGCCATCTTCGAAGGCTTCAGTCACCCCTTAGCAGAAGCCAGCCTAATTTTGAGGCCCGGGATCTTCATCCTACACATTGGGGGCGACTCTGCCCTAACGAGACGCCAGAAGGATCCAATTGCGGTTTGGTCAAAAATCTCAGCCTTATGGCTAAGATCTCCGTGGACGTTGACACAGGCCTAATTAAACAAACCCTGAATAGTCTGGGGATGATCTCTGCAAAAGACGTAGATGTTGGACATAGTGCTGGCTATGTTAAAGTCTATATCGATGGCGGTCTTGCAGGTTACACTGACAACCCTGAACTCCTCACTCAAAAGCTAAGAGAGAAGCGGCGTCGGGGAGAACTGATCCCAGAGGTCAGCGTGGCCTACTTCCGTACAGTTCACAAAGGAGGTGTTTCTAGAGAAGTCTACATTAACTGCGATGCTGGTCGCGTCATGAGACCTTTAGTCATAGTTGATAAAGGTGTTCCCAGGCTTGACAAAGCAACTATTCTTAAACTCAAAGCAGGTGAGATGAAATGGAATGATTTGCTCGTGCAAGGCATTGTCGAATATGTGGATGCAGAAGAAGAGGAGAATTGCTATGTTGCGCTGGATCTAGACCACATGGGGCCGGATCACACCCATGTAGAGATTGCTCCATATGCAATGCTTGGGATTTGCACTTCAATAATTCCATATGCCGAACACAATCAATCACCAAGAAACTCATATGAAGCTGCTATGGCTAAACAGGCGTTAGGTTTGTTTGAAACTAATTTCTACAACAGAGTTGATACACAATCGCATATCCTACATTACCCGCAAATCCCACTTGTAAAGACAAAACCCATGGATGTTCTTGGATACTTTGAGAGACCGTCAGGTCAGAACTTCATTGTGGCAGTGTTATCTTTCCAAGGCTACAACATGGAGGACGCGATTGTATTCAATCGTTCATCCATTGACCGCGGGTTGGCGAGAACTAGCCTCTTTAGAGTATACAAGTCTGAAAGCCGTAGATATCTTGGCGGACTCAAGGACAAGTTCGAGATACCCGAGCCTGGAATCAGAGGCTTTAGGGGTGAGCAATACTACCGTCTTCTGGAAGAAGATGGTATCGTGAGCGTTGAGTCCTATGTTGATGGAAATGACGTTTTGGTTGGCCGGACAAGTCCACCTAGATTTCTGGAGGAATATAGAGAATTTGAAGTCAAAGGGCCTTCTAAGCGAGACACCTCGATTACGATGAGGCCGACAGAGACCGGTATAGTCGACGACGTATTCTTGACTAGTTCGACTCAGGGTAGTGAGGTTGTCAAAGTACGGGTGAGGGAACAGAGAGTACCGGAGCTAGGCGACAAATTTGCCTCAAGACATGGACAGAAAGGGGTGATTGGCATGGTGGTTCCTCAGGAAGATATGCCTTTCACCGTGGATGGTGTTGTTCCTGATATCATCATTAACCCTCATGCAATTCCTTCACGCATGACCATTGGGCAGTTTATTGAATCACTTGCTGGAAAAGCAGCGTCTATTTCGGGTCAGCTGATCGATGGAACACCATTTAGCAACATGAAGCAGGAAAATATTCGTGAGATTCTAACAGCCTTCGGTTTTCACCCTGGGGGGGCTGAGGTGATGTATAATGGTATAACCGGCGAAAAATTTGTTGCAGATGTATTCATTGGAGTGGTCTATTATCAGAAACTTCATCATATGGTTGCTGACAAGATGCACGCTCGTGCTCGTGGGCAAGTTCAAATGCTTACTAGGCAGCCAACTGAAGGTCGCTCTCGGGGGGGCGGTCTCAGATTCGGTGAGATGGAGAGAGATTGTTTGATTGGTCATGGGGCAGCTCTTCTACTCAAGGATAGACTTCTTGACGAGTCGGACAAATGTAGCATTTATATATGTGAAAAATGTGGCTATATAGCCTACTTTGACCTTAAACAAAGGCGATATGTTTGTAAAGTCTGCGGCGACTCTTCAGAGGTCGCTCCTGTAATTGTATCATATGCATTCAAACTTCTTGTTCAAGAGCTAATGTCTCTATGTATCTCGCCAAGACTACTTCTAAAGGAGAGAACCTAGATGGCTCTCGTTGAGGAAGAACCTACAAGAATTGTCGAAGGGATAAAGTTTGGAATACTTTCTCCCAGCGACATTAGAAAACTATCTGTTGCCGAAGTATTAATGGCTGATACTT
Organism: Bathyarchaeia archaeon; assembly: GCA_038826985.1. GTDB lineage: Archaea > Thermoproteota > Bathyarchaeia > RBG-16-48-13 > JAWBNY01. The sequence goes on from JAWBNY010000002.1 coordinate 15,724, forward strand.
ACGACGAAGATGGCCTTCCAATAGCCAACGGGTTGATGGATGGACGGTTTGGCACCCTAGAACCACGGCAACGCTGTGGGACATGTGGCAATACTGCCGCCAAATGTCCAGGACATTTTGGACATATCGAGCTAGCACTACCTGTTATCCATCCAGCATATGCAAAACTGATACATCGGCTTCTAATTGTTACATGCAGAAACTGCGGTCGAATTCTTCTTACAAATGACAAGATTGAGGAGTTTAGACAGCGTATAGAACGGGAAACCAAAACAATGGGCACACCGTCAGAGATTCTCTACAAGAAGATCGAACTGGCTGCAAAAAAGAACACAAACTGCCCACATTGCGGCGCTGTCCAATCATCTATCAGCTTTGCAAAGCCCACGGTTTTTCAGGAGACTCTGCCTGGAGGAGGAGCCAATAGGTTGACACCTTCAATGATTCGTGAGCGTCTTGAACGTATATCCAACGAAGACCTAATGGTTCTGGGGCTTGACCCTGAGGTTGCAAGACCGGAATGGAGTATCCTACAGGTTCTCCCGGTTCCTCCAGTTTATGTGAGACCATCAATAACCTTAGAATCAGGAATCCGTTCTGAGGACGACCTGACGCACAAGCTTGTCGACATAATCCGCATTAACCAGCGTTTGAAGGAGAACATAGAAGCCGGTGCCCCGGTCTTAATTGTTCAAGATCTTGGCGAACTATTGCAATATCATGTGACAACATACTTTGATAACGAGGCTTCTGGTATCCCTCCTGCCCGCCATAGGTCTGGAAGAGCACTTAAAACGCTCAGTCAGAGGCTTAAGGGAAAAGAAGGACGCTTTAGGAGTAATCTGTCTGGCAAGCGTGTGGATTTCTCAGCCCGAACAGTGATCTCGCCAGATCCAAATATCGACATCACTGAGGTTGGAGTACCTAGAGATGTTGCTAAGCGTTTGACAGTTCCTGAGAGGGTTACAAGCTGGAACCTAGATAAGCTAAAGCAGCTCGTTATTAACGGGTCTGACAATTACCCTGGGGCTCTATACATAGTCAAACCAGACGGCCGCAGGATTCGGCTTGAATTTGTTGGTGAACGTGAGAAAATTGCCGAAGGGCTTCTTCCCGGCTTCATTGTGGAGCGACATCTTCGTGACGGCGACATAGTCATTTTCAATAGGCAGCCTTCGCTACATCGCATGTCTATAATGGCTCATAGAGTGAGAGTACTTCCATACAAGACTTTTAGGTTGCATTTGTGTGTGTGCACACCTTATAACGCTGACTTTGACGGGGACGAAATGAACCTTCATGTTCCCCAGAGTGAGGAAGCTCAGACAGAGGCTGCCCTCCTTATGGATGTTAAGGATCAGATACTATCACCGAGATATGGTGGTCCCATTATTGGTGCAATTAGGGACTTCCTAAGCGCGGCCTATCTGCTCACTCACCGGTCAACATGGTTAACAAAAGCTGAGGTTGAGCGGCTACTGACGAGCGCTGGCTATACAGGTAGCATTCCGGAACCAGCTATGAAAGAACCTAAACCTCTCTGGTCTGGAAAACAGTTGTTTAGCCTCTTTCTACCCAAAGGAATGAACTATGTTTTTAGGGCTAATATCTGTGAACGTTGTGCAACATGTAGAGGTGTGGACTGCGAACATGATGCATATGGTGTGGTGAAGGATGGGTTTCTGATAAGCGGTGTTATTGACAAGAATTCGATCGGTGCAGAAAAATCTGAAAGCCTGTATCATCGAATAGTCAAAGACTACGGCCCAGAGGCTGGGTGTCGTTTCCTCAACTCGGTTAGTAGGTTGCTTAACGAGTTCATTTTCATGAGAGGCTTTACGTACTCGCTAAACGAATTGGATCTCCCGGAAAACGACCTGATGAAGATCGACTCAGTTATAGAGCAGCATCAAAGTCGGGTACAAGAGCTGATCAGCAGCTATCACAAAGGTTTGCTATCCAGGCTTCCCGGTCAGACATTAGAAGAGTCATTGGAAATCTACATCATGAATGAATTGTCGAAAGCACGTGATGAGGCTGGCGAGATTGCAGATGAAGCCTTTGGCATGGATAATCATGGGATAATCATGACGCGAACAGGTGCACGTGGCTCAAGCTTGAACATTGGACAAATGACCGCATGTCTGGGTCAACAGGCAGTCCGCGGTAAAAGGATCTTCCGAGGCTATAGGAACCGAGCATTGTCTCACTTCAGAGAAGGCGATCAAAGCCCTGCTGCGCATGGATTTGTGAAGTCATGTTATAGGGATGGTCTCAACCCAATCGAATTCTTCTTCCATGCGATGGGTGGAAGAGAGGGCCTTGTAGATACTGCTGTAAGAACACAACAGAGTGGCTATATGCAGAGGCGTCTTATCAATGCACTTGAATATCTGCGTGTCGAGAACGATGGTACTGTAAGGGACTCTCGCGGCGACATTGTTGAATTCCTTTACGGGGAAGATGGTGTCGACCCCGCAAAAAGCGACCATGGCAAGGCAGTAAACATTCCTCAACTTGTTGAACGGATCAGAATGTCCTTCAAACTAGGTGAGCCCGCTTCTGCTGAATACATTTCTGAACAATTGAAGAATATTGGAGGGGAGCTTACTTCGTCGTTGGTTTCTGAGACCATGAAGAACGCGCTTAAGTCAGGTTTGACAAAGGAGGCAGTTGACTGCTTAGTGAGAACTGTAGTGGAGAATTATAGAGCATCTCTAGTCGAACCTGGAGAAGCCGTTGGAATCATAGCCGCTCAGTCAATTGGTGAACCTGGGACTCAAATGACTTTGAGAACTTTCCACTATGCGGGTGTCAGGGAGCAGAATGTAACACTTGGGTTGCCTCGTTTGATAGAGATTGTGGATGCGAGAAGAAAGCCTTCAACACCTGTCATGACTGTATACTTGGATCATGAACATCGTACAAGCCGGGAAAAGGCAGCGGAGGTGGCAAAGGAATTGGTCTTTACAACCGTAGGTGACGTTTCCTCATCTATAGCGATTGACCCTGTTAGGGGTGGGGTTTTAGTGAAGCTTGATCAATCGTTAATGGAGGCTCGGAATATTACTAAGGCCGATTTTGAAGGTAAGCTTTCAATTGCAGGCTCAAGAATAGAGTTTGGCGATGAGACAATACTGATTGTACCAAAGGATCCGAAAGACATCCAAAAGATTCTTGAAAAGGTAGCTTCAACCCATCTCAAAGGGGTTCCCGGCATTAAGCGAGCACTCGTTACCAACATAGGCGAAGAATGGGTAATCAATACTGATGGTTCTAATCTTTCAAAGGTAATTCGGATGGCAGGTGTTGACCCTTCAAGAACGAGAACAAACGACATTCATGAGATAGCCGAGATTCTTGGAATTGAAGCCGCCCGAAACATGTTGGTCAGCGAAGCCAAAGGTGTTTTGGATGAGCAAGGCCTTGACGTGGACATCCGCCACGTAATGCTGGTTGCCGACACTATGACTTTGACTGGGGAGGTTTACCAGATAGGGCGGCACGGTGTAAGCGGCAAGAAATCTAGCGTCTTGGCGAAGGCTGCCTTTGAAATAACTGTACCCACACTTGTCGAGGCTGCTGCAAGGGGAGCTGTGGACATGTTCAAAGGCGTGACAGAGTCAGTAATTGTTGGTCAGAACATACCTGTTGGAACGGGAGTAACAGAGATATATATGGGACATAGGAATGGTTAGCAATCTTGGATTACTACTCGGAGTCTATCGAAGATGACCGTGGATGTTGAACAAATCCTAAGGTCCGCGATACGGTCAGGCAGATTCTTCTACGGTGCTAGGCAAGCTCTTAACGCAATTCGTATCGGAAGAGCTGTAGCAGTTGTTGTTGCCATTAGCTGTTCAGACACTATATTGAAAGAGATTGTGAAAATCTCTAACATCTCATCTATCCCTGTCTTCCTATATAAGGGCACAGCCCAAGAATTGGGAACAGCTTTACATAGACGTTTCCCAATTTCAGTTGTTGCTATACGCGAGATCCCAGAGACTGAGTTAGCTTTAGCTGTCAAGGGGTCGTTGAAGTCCAATGCTCAAAACTGATATATTGATTATAGAATGTTTATGAACTACATTGGAGCAAAATGACTGGGAATGGCTCAGAAAATTAAGCTGACAGCCGAAGAGATGCGATACATCGCATTTTTCGAAAACCTCACCGGCGCTGTGGCAAATGACTGTATTATTGACGACAAAAGGAACCGTGTAATCATCATAGTAAGGCCTGGAGACGCAGGTCTATCTATTGGTAAACATGGTCAACGAATAAAGATGCTTCGAAATATGTTTAAACGAGATGTTGAGATTGTAGAATATGCCGATAATCCCGTCGATTTTATAAAGAATAGCTTTGCGCCAGCTAGGATAAAAGAGGTTCGTATTACTGATCGCCTGAACAACAAGAAAGTTGCTGTTGTTACTGTTGAAGATGCGGATAGAGGAATGGCTATCGGTCGTGAAGGAAAGACTATTGAGCGCACTCGGATTCTCGCAAGACGCTATTTCCAGATAGATAACGTTATCATACCATAGGCGTTGCGAACAGCCTTTTGATATTCTGTACGGTACTTCGGTTATGTAGCTCTTAAACCTGTAGAGCCTATATCCGTCATTTGTCGAATATTTATACGACAATTGTATAATGGTTATAAGTTAGTAGAGGCCATAAACAGAAAGATTTCAGATGGTGGGAATAGTTAGCTACGGAACTTACATCCCTAAATGGAGGATCAAGATAGAGGAGATAGCCAAGATTTGGGGTCATGATGCAAATAGCTACCGAGATGGGCTGATGGTAGAAGAGAAATCGGTTCCCTATCTAGATGAAGACACAGCTACTATGGCTGTAGAAGCCGCACGGAATGCCATGAGGCGTGCTTCTCATGTAAATCCGAAAAGTATCGGCGCTTTATATGTTGGTTCTGAATCTCACCCATATGCAGTAAAGCCTACCGCTACTATCGTCGCTGAAGCTATAGAGGCTACCCCCCATTTGACTGCAGGGGACATTGAGTTTGCATGTAAAGCTGGCACAGCAGGAATGCAAGCATGTATGGGGCTCATTAAAGCAGGTTACATCAAATATGGTATGTCTATAGGTTCAGATGCCGCTCAAGGTCAACCTGCTGACGCGCTTGAATACACAGCCGCAGCCGCCGCAGTGGCATATCTTCTTGGTGATGAAGATGTGATCGTTGAGGTTGAGGGAACGTACTCATTTACACAAGACGTTCCTGACTTCTGGAGGCGCGAAGGCGAAAGATTTCCGAGACACGCTGGACGATTCACAGGCGAGCCTGGGTATTTCAATCATATTTTGAGTTGTGCTAGAGGGATTATGGAAAGAATGGGTATGTCTCCAAAAGACTATGACTACCTTGTTCTGCATATGCCTAACGGAAAATTTCCATTAAGAGCGGCTCAACTACTTGGTTTTCCAAAGGAGAAAATTCTGCCATCTTTGATAGTGGCTAAGGTAGGAAACTCATATTCTGCTTCATCAATGCTAGGTCTGGCTGCTGTGTTAGATCATGTAAAAGGTGGTGAACGGATATTGATGGTGTCATATGGGTCTGGGGCGGGTTCAGATGCCTTCAGTATGTTTGTTACAGAAAGGATAACTGCAGTTCAAAGTCTTGCTCCGACTGTGGATTACTATATTGAGCAGAAGGAGTATGTTAGCTATGCCATCTATTCAAAGTTCAGAGGCCAATTGAAGGGGTTTTAAAGATGAGTCAAGGCTTTATAAAGAAAAACGAGGTTGCGATTGTTGGTGTTGGTGCAACATCTTTTGGAGAACACTGGCAAAAAAGTCTAAGGCAACTTGCCCTAGAGGCGAGCATCAATGCAGTTACAGAAGCAGGCATTCGAGGCAGAGACATTGAGGAATTCTTCATTGGTAATATGTCTGGCGGCATGTTTACTGGTCAAGAGCATGTAGCAGCTCTGGTCTCAGACTTTCTTGGTCTTAATCCTACACCTGCTGTCCGAGTGGAAGCTGCCTGTGCATCTGGTTCAGTTGCCTTCCGTCAAGGATATGTTGCGGTTGCTTCAGGGTTGTATAATCTTGTTGCCGTGGGGGGTGTTGAAAAGATGACTGATGTTCCTGGGGGATGGGCCACGTCAATCCTTGCCGGTGCAATGGACAGCGAGTGGGAAGCATACTTTGGCGTTACCTTTCCAGGTATTTACGCGATGATCGCAAATCGATATATGCATGAATACGGTTTGACACGTGAACAGCTATCAAAGGTTGCTGTTAAGAATCATTATCATGGCAGCCTAAATCCAAATGCTCACCTAAGAAACAGAATCACTGTTGAGGATGTTCTTAGATCTCCTCTTGTTGCTGATCCGCTTCGGCTGTTTGATTGTTGTCCAATAAGTGATGGAGCGGCATGTGTCCTTCTTGCACCTGCGGATAAGGCTAAAAAGTATACGGATACTCCTATCATCGTTGAGGCATGTACTCAGGCGTCTGATACTCTCAGCCTCTTTGCTAGGAGAGATATATGTACACTGGATGCAACTAGACACGCATCTTCTCAAGCATTTGAGATCGCGAATATGTCTCCAAAGGATATCGATTTTGCTCTAGTTCATGACTGCTTCACTATAGCGGAGCTTCTCGCTATCGAGGATCTGGGTTTCTGTTCCAAAGGGACGGCTGCTAAGCTTTACGACGAGGGGCAGACCACTATCGGGGGGAGGCTTCCAGTTAACACTGATGGTGGACTCAAGGCTGCTGGTCATGCTGTAGGAGCAACTGGTGTGAAGCAGATTGTAGAAGCAGTCAAACAGTTGCGTGGGGAGGCGGAGAAAGGTAGGCAAGTCAAAGGAGCTGAGGTTGGTCTTACTCATAGTATCGGAGGATCTGGAGCTACGGCTGTTGTTACGATTCTACGTAGAGGTGATACTACAAGATGATGCAAAGCGCACCATATCATTGGCGGAGATACAAAGAACTGTACAATCTGAAAGGGTCACGCTGCGAAACATGTGGAAACGTCTTCTTCCCGGCAAGAGATATATGTCCTAATTGTAGGCGTGAAGGTAAAATAACACCTGCTGAGTTCTCAGGAAAAGGTTCAATCTATGCACACACTGTTATTAGAGCGCCTCCAAAAGGATTTGAGTACCTAGCACCTTACAGTGTAGCAATAGTGCAGCTTGATGAAGGACCAAGAATTATTTCTCAGATAGTCGACTGTGACCCAGAGAAGGTTCATATTGGAATGCGTGTTGAGGCTTGTTTCCGTAAATTGCGTGATGAGAGTCCTGACGGTGTCATTGTATATGGTTTTAAGTTTAGGCCTACGGATTCGTCCTCAAAGTCATAAACATTTTTTTTGGGAGTTCAAGGCATTTATAAAACCTAAGATCTAGTTGTATATATGGTAATACGGTACTATAGGGCAAAAGACATAGAGTCAAATGTTTCTGAAATAGTGCACGCAATCGGTCTGGAACATATTGACCTGAGCCGAGTGGTTATTCTGAGAAGTCAGGGTTCGAGAGCTGCCAACACCATTGCAAGAATTTATGGCCTTCCACGTGTATGGCAGTTTTCGCTTGGAATTGAACCCCATTATGTGTTGGAACTGATCTCTGAGAATTTTGATATTCTCAAACAGGAGGAGAAGGAAAAAGTGTTAATCCACGAGCTGCTTCACATACCTACGAGTTTTGGAGGAGGATTCAAGCATCATCGAAACTGGGTAAATGAGAAGAGAGTCCAATACCTACATAGTATCTTTAAGAAGCGGAAGTCCATGTCTTAGGTTCGTTTTTGGAATTAACTAAGAATACCGATGATGCGCGTTGCTAGCCTTACTAGTTCTTACCATTTGTTGCTTCATCTAGTGTCACGATTTATATAGAATAGACTTTTGACTACAAATAACATTTGATTTTATATAGAAGAGTTTCTCTTATAGAGGATAATGTTCCGCATAAAAGAAACTGTTAGAAGAGTTCAGCTTACCGGCAAGTCAACATACATCGTCTCTTTACCTCGCCGGTGGGTTCAAGATGTTGGGCTTGATAAGGGTGAGACTATTACACTTATACCACAGCAAGATAAATCTCTACTTTTAGTTCCTAGAAATGTTCGTAGAGCTGAGAAGTCGACGGCAGAAACGATTGAAGTGACAGGGAATGACAATCCTAACTCTATAGTCCGGAAAGTGGTTGCACTCTATCTGCTTGGGTATAAGAACATATACATCTCGACGAAGGAAGAGTGTATTCAATCTGCTCAGAGGAATATCCTAAAGGAGTTTGTGAGGAAAAAGCTCGTAGGTACTGAAATTGTTTCTGATTCTAGAAATGGACTCTCTCTTCAAGTTTTATTAAGCTATCCTGAACTCAGTGTTGGCGATGCACTGCGTCGAATGGCTATAATCGCTACATCCATGCATCGTGATGCTATTAATGCGCTTAAGAACCTAAATTTTGATCTCGCTGATGAGATTATTCAAACGGATGATGAAGTGGACCGGTTCAATTTCTACATTATCCGTGAATTGAAAAGTGCTGTGTCTGATGAGCAAGTACTCAAGGAGATTGGTCTAGAGAAACCTAGGGATTGTCTTGGATACAGATTGATCGCTAGAAGTGTTGAACGTGTTGCAGACCATGCGGTGTCTATCTCGAAATATGTTCTCATGTTGAAGAACCCGGTTCCTGAATATATTATGGAAAAGTTGGAGAGAATGAGTGGCTTCGCCATCTCGGGGTTTGATCAAGCAATTAAATCCTTGTTTACGAAGGACTACTCATCGGCTGATCAGGTTATTGAGGACCATTTAAAGATTGGCGCGATGGAGAAGGAAGTTGTTACCGAGATAAGTGAGTCTAATCTGGATGTCGAGGCCGTATCGCTTCTTCGTTTGGTAGTGGAAAGTATCCGTAGGACAGCTGAATATGGTAGCGACATTGCCGAGGTCGTGCTAAATCTTACTATACCTGTTCATTAATAGCTGCAAAACTGAAATGCATTGGTCATCGAGTTGATGTAGGCTAGGAATGTTTATATCGAAATCTGTAAGTTTAACCGACTATTCGTGAGGGATCACCTTTCCTTGACCCAGGATGAGGCAAGAGTTAGCGCGCCCGAAACGGTGATGCTTTGGCATAAATGGAGTTTTAAGGATATTGAGGTCAAGGATGTTTCTCTCAAACGTTACATTTCTCTAAGACCTATTCTGATTCCTCATAGTGGTGGAAGACATGAACATCAGCGTTTTGCAAAATCTCAAGTGAATATTGTGGAACGGTTTACAAATAACCTCATGCGTCCCGGTTCTGCCGGCGGGAAGAAGGCAAAGGCTGCAAACATTGTTCGAGTGGCTTTTGAGATCATTCATCTCAAAACAGGGAAGAATCCTATAGAGGTGCTTGTTTCTGCCGTTGAGAATAGTGCGCCTGCAGAGGATACTACGCGTATCATGTACGGTGGGATTGTCTATCACAGGGCAGTCGATGTTTCGCCTCAGAGAAGAGTAGACCTCGCTCTCAGGTTTCTAGCGGACGGTGCGAGGAATGCCTCATTGAGTAGTTCTAAACCGATTGAGGAATGTGTAGCTGATGAACTGATCGCTGCCTCCGAAGGTGACAGTCGAAGCTATGCAGTTTCAAAGAAGGATGAGATGGAGCGGGTAGCTCTTTCCTCACGTTAGAACATACTGTTTATGGTTACCTAGCTACCTTCTAGGCTTCTCTGCTTTACCTAGAATCAGGGACTTGAGTGAGACTCCATTTACACTTGTTACTAGGTATCTCACCCCAGGGATGTCGCCCATCGAACGGCCGCGGCTCCCTCCTATTCCGCATATAACGACTTCATCATGTTCATCGACGTAGTTGAGTGCACCATCTCCCGGTAAGAATGCTGTAACTTGTCGCCCATTCTTTATCAGTTGTACACGTACACATTTTCGGATGGCGCTATTTGGTTGCTTGCTTTCAACTCCAACTTTTTCCAGTACTATACCACGCGCCATTGGTGCCCCTTCAAGTGGGTCAGCTTTTACGTCGAGCTTTAACGCTCTACGTTTGTAGTATCTGTATTTCCATCTGAAGTGTTTGCGCAGGCTTAGAAGTTTGCGTGCGCTGTAAAGTCCCTTTGGCTTGCCCAATCCGTTGGGTCCACCGGGCGGGTACTTGACTTCAGTGTTATATATGTATTCCTGAGCCACTAGTTTGACGGTTTCCTTCGCTGCTTTTTTAGGTTTCTTGAACTGGTTTCATCTTGTGGGAGCAATAATCTTTAATAGAAGTCAACAATTTAATGGCTAGTCCCTGACCGGGGAGGACTCAAAAATAACTGGTTTGAACGGATGTGAGTTTGGCCGTGAGCAGTGAGAAGCCCCATCTTAACTTGGTAGTTATAGGCCACGTAGACCACGGAAAGAGCACATTTGTGGGTCACCTGCTCCTTCTTAAGGGGATGATCAGTGAGCGGGCTATCAAGGAGCATGAGGCTGAGGCACAGAAGTATGGGATGCGGATCGATGAAGTAAGGTTTGCTTGGGTCTTGGATCGGCTGAAGGAAGAAAGGGAGCGGGGTATGACCATCGACCTCTCCTTCTGGAAGTTTGAGACTCCAAAGTATTCCTTCACAATAATCGATGCGCCTGGCCATCGCGACTTCGTGAAGAACATGATTACTGGTACGAGTCAGGCGGATGCAGCGATTCTGGTGGTTTCAGCAAAGAAGGGTGACTATGAGGCTGGAACCGGGCCCGGCGGCCAGACAAGAGAGCACATGTTTCTTGCATATACCCTAGGTGTACGTCAGATAGTGGTAGCGATCACGAAGATGGATGACCCAACTGTCAGGTGGAGTCAGGAACGATATGAAGTTGTTAGAGACGGTGTTGCAGACCTTTTGAGGATCACGGGTTATAGGACTCAGGACATTGCGTTTGTTCCGATCTCAGGTTGGACTGGGGATAACATTGTTGAGCCTTCGAAGAATATGCCTTGGTATAAGGGTCCAACTATCGACCAGGCGCTTGACCGACTTACGGTACCTGAGAAGCCTGTTGATAAGCCGTTGCGGATTCCGATCCAAGATGTGTATACGATCACTGGTGTTGGTACAGTTCCGGTCGGGCGGGTTGAGACCGGAGTTCTAAACGTGGGTGACTCCGTTATCTTCATGCCCAGTGGTGCGAGGGGTGAAGTCCGCTCTATCGAGACACATCATGTCCAGATACCGAAGGCGTTTCCTGGCGACAATATTGGTTTCAGCGTGAAAGGCATCTCTAGAACGGATATTCGACGTGGCGAGGTACTCGGACTATCCTCGAATCCACCAACCGCTGTCAAGGAGTTTATAGGGCAAATTATTGTTATCTACCATCCAACTGCAATTGCCGCAGGCTATACTCCTGTTTTACACGCGCATACGGCAACTGTGGCCACTACGTTTGCAGAGCTGCTACAGAAGATCGACCCACGTACTGGTCAGATTGTTGAGGAGAAGCCTTCGTTTCTAAAGACTGGAGATGGAGCCTTAGTTCGCTTTCAGCCTTTGAGGCCAGTTGTGTTGGAGGAGTATTCGAATATTCCTCAGATTGGGCGTTTCGCTATTAGAGATATGGGAACTACCATCGCTGCGGGTGTGGTTCGGAAGATTACTCAGAAGTTGTAATTCCTCTTTTTTTGGAAGGTTAAAATAGATGTTCTGCTTGATGTCTCCGCATCGATTTGGGCTCTGATATGGGGCATTGCTGATGGTTCAGAGGGCGCGGATACATTTGACAAGTACTGACCGGGCGAGTCTGGACGGGGTCTGTTCTGAGTTGAAGGGGATCGCAGAGAAGGCTGGTGTAAAGGTTGTGGGACCTATTCCTTTGCCGACTAAGCATTTGGTTGTTCCCACAAGGAAGTCTCCTTGCGGGGAGGGTACCCATACCTGGGATCACTTTGAGTTGAGGGTTCATAAGCGGTTGATTGATATGGACGCGAACGAGCGTGTGATGCGTAGGGTTATGAGGATTAAGGTTCCTGAGAACGTGTTTATTGAGATTACTCTAGTTTAGCCTATGTTTTCTTTTATAGAACATCCTCTCTGCT
>JAWBNY010000003.1:0-25710 GCA_038826985.1 Bathyarchaeia archaeon
AAGTATCAGCTTGTAGGAAACCACAGCGCTGTGAAGAAATGTAGCTGGCTGCATAAGAGTCTTACAGGCGGCGCTGCCTGCTACAAAAGCCAGTTCTATGGTATCAAAAGCTGGAGGTGTCTGCAGATGACTCCAGCCGCAGTTTATTGTACTCTCCGATGCCTCTTCTGCTGGAGAGTTCAGGCAAACGACCTCGATATAAGTTTCAACGAAACTGAGCTTCTATCATGCGACGAACCAGATTACATCGTAGATGAGGCACTGCGTGCGCAGCAGCGAATACTCAGCGGCTATAGGGCGCATCCAAGGCTTAACAGGGAACGGTATGAGGAGGCTCAGTCTCCGGCGCACGCAGCCATAAGCTTAGCTGGTGAACCCACCCTCTACCCTAGGATTGGTCAACTTATAAAGGAGTTCAAAAGAAGAGGGTTCACAACCTTCCTCGTCACCAACGGTACTTGCCCAGACGTGATTGAGAGGATTGAGGAAGAGCCTTCACAGCTATATGTATCTGTATGCGCCTCATCTGAAGAGATGTTCACACAGACCTGCCGGCCAAGTATACCGGGAGCTTGGCAGAGACTGTTAAAGACTTTGAGCCTGTTAAAAAGTTTCTCATGCCCTACTGTTATGCGCCTCACCTTGGCTAGGGGGTTGAACCTTACAAACCCTGAAGGCTATGGGAAGCTTGTTAGAGTGGCCGAGCCCACGTATGTTGAACCCAAGGCCTATGTGCATGTTGGGATGTCAAGACTTCGATTAGTCTACGAGAATATGCCTACTCATAGGGAGATCCGAGACTTTGCTGAGGCCCTTAGTAAGGTCACAGGATACTGGATACTGGATGAGTCGCCTCCGAGTAGGGTTGTGCTTCTCAGCAGGCTTGATAAACCTAAGAAGATTGCATGAAGATGCTCGTTTTTCGATTGGTTTAAGAGGGATTTATCATAAGAGAGCTTTGAAGAGGGTTGTGGGCACTCCTGCGCCCTGACGCCTTGTCCGTTCTCAATGAGCCAAGAGTCCGTAGCTCCCTAGCTCGGTACATTGATATTCTAGCTGGGAAGAAGAGGCCGAAATTCATGGTTTCGAGGACGATCCCAGCCACGTTCAGCCTCAGCGATTCAACAGAAAGACTCTGGGAGTTGCACTCTCAACTGCTACTCAGCTACCTAGCAGAGGAGAAGGTGGATGACCTCAAATCTAGAACCGATTTCTGCGATAGCTACTCATTCCTAGACCTCAAGGCAGAGATTGCTCGGAGAATCCTGGAGAGTTGCTGCTTCTGCCCGAGGCGGTGTAGAGTCAACAGAGCCAAAGGAGAGAAGGGTTGGTGCCGACTACCAAGAGACTTCGAGCTATCCTCAGCTTTCCTACATATGGGTGAAGAGCCAGAGCTTGTCCCTTCTGGAACGATCTTTACAAACGGCTGCAATCTACGCTGCCTTCACTGCCAGAACTGGACAATAAGTCAGCAATTCGAATCTGGTATTAGGCTGAGCCCTGTTCTGATGGCAGGGTATGTTGAGCGTCTCATAGACGCAGGTTGTAGAAACATTAACATGGTTGGAGGTGACCCCACACCTTGGCTCTGGAACTGGCTTGAGACGTTCAAGCATGTCTCTAAACCTGTCCCGACCGTCTGGAACACGAACACTTACTATAGTGAGGAATCTGCGCAGCTTTTAGCTGGATTCGCAGATATCTACCTACTTGACTTCAAGTATGGCAATGACGCGTGTGCTGAGCGGATCTCCTCTGCTCCAGGATACGTGGAAACATGTAAGCGCAATCATCTGTTTGCGAAGAAGTTTGGGGAACTCATCATACGTGTGCTTGTGCTTCCCGGGCACATAGACTGCTGCTACAGGCAAATAGTAGAATGGATCGCTGACAATCTAGGCCGGGAGACACGTGTGAACATTATGTGGCAGTACAGACCTGAGTGGAGGGCCTCAGAGGTGCCTGAGCTCAGGAGAAGACTGAGCCAACAGGAGAAGGAGCAGACATTAGAGATTGCAAAGAGTGTGGGTCTCTGTAACTACATCACCTGAATCTAGATGAATTTCTCATCACAACGCTTATTCATGGCAATTCTTAGCGGTGTTCTTATATTCATTTTTATCAGCACATATCTAAAGGCATATTCGGTTAGACAGGTTTTAGTAAGGGTTATAAGTGCTCTCGGCCGCTGGAAACTTAGATTTACCTGTTTAGGAGGGGTATACATCTGCCATTCTGCCCGGAATGTGGTGGAGGCATGCATTATGATTCCTCTTTGAAAAGATATGTTTGTAAGAGCTGCGGTCTCTCGTTGACATATCAGGAACTCATTGAGATGAAGGCCAAATTGCAAGATTCACCTAATATGGATGAGTCTGAGCGGAGGAGGAAACGTAGGAAAGAGTACCTTGACTGGTGGTTCGCTAGGAGGGAGTAGTGTAGATGGGCTGTATAGTTGAGATTATAGGGGTTGGAAACGAGCTTCTCATAGGCAAGATTGCAAACACTAACGCTCAATGGTTGGCTAAGACGATAACAAACCTTGGCGGGGAAGTCAGACGGATCGTGGATGTTGGAGATAACCTTGACGAGATCTCCGCTGCTATAAGAGAGGCATTGGATAGAGCGCCCACATGGCTAATAGTAACTGGTGGACTTGGGCCCACATTCGATGATATGACACTTGAGGGTATAGCAAAGGCTCTGGCAGTACCGCTGAAGCTGGATGAAGAAGCGAAGAATATGGTGAAAGAGAAGTATGATAAGTATCATGAGAGGACTGGAGAGAATATAGAACTCACTCCTGCAAGACTGAAAATGGCAACTCTTCCATTAGGTGGTAAACCCCTTAGGAACCCAGCAGGGACAGCACCCGGACTGATGATTCGGTCAGGTTTAACAACGATTGTAGCACTTCCAGGCGTTCCAATAGAGATGCAGACAATCTTTAAGGAGACTCTTGAACCCTTGATCCGTGAGACTGCTGGAGAACGTTATGTTTATTCAAAATATCTAAGAGCTACAGGCGTGATAGAATCCACGCTTGCGCCTTTGATAGACCTTGTTATGCATGACAATCCTGGCGTATACGTCAAGTCGCATCCTAAAGAACCTGAGCCTCTTCCAGTGATCGAGTTCCATATCTCGTCTTATTCTAGGTCGCTTGAGTTATCGAGGAAGAAGGTTGAGGATGCAGCTGCACAGCTCAGTAGGCTTGTGCATGAGAATAAGGGCAAAGTAGAGGAAATTGAGGGTGGTTGACCTGAAGCTTTGCATGGTAATGACCGCTCAGAACCCAGATCCACCATCATTGGCTATTCAGGCAATGACTAGCCTGTTCTTCATAGCGGCACTATGTGGTAAGTCTACCATAAGCCTTAAGCATTATGGGTCTTGACCTAGCCAAAACACTATTGATACTGAACATTACCTATTGGAAAGATTGTCAAGGGTCAAGATGAATCTTGTCTACGTTGTTGGTACTGCTGGTTCGGGGAAGTCTCTGTTCACAGCTTCTTACGCCGAATGGCTTCGCCTGAAGGATGTAAACGTGACGACGGTGAATCTAGACGCTGCTGCAACAACTTTGCCTTATGAACCTGATGTGGATATACGGGAGTTCTTCTGTGTAGAGGAACTGATGGAAAAGTATAGTCTTGGGCCGAATGGTGCAATAATCATGGCGGCAGACCTTATAGCCACTGAGATTGAAAATATAGGAGAGGCGATCGAAGAGTTTCGTTCGGATTATGTCCTCATCGATACGCCTGGGCAGATGGAACTCTTTGCCTTCAGAGTCAGCGGGTTATACATCGTCGACGAGCTCACCAGCAATCCTAAGGCGATGATATACTTGTTCGACGCCACGTTCTCAGCCAATCCTGTAAACTATGTGTCGAATATGTTCCTAGCAACCGCTATACATACGAGGTTTCTCCTCCCCCAGATATATGTCCTTTCGAAAATAGACTTGATAGACCCGAAGGCTGTGAAGAATATCCTCAACTGGGGCCTCCACCTAAGCTCGCTAGAGGAAGCGCTTGAAGCCGAGGTTTCAGATACCAAGAGATTAATGGGAAGAGATGTTGCACGTCTCATCTCTAGGCTTGGGTTGTCGTTTCCCCTCATCCCTATCTCATCCACAAGGATGGAGGGTTTCATAAACCTACATACAGCTCTAACTAGAATATTCTCTCGTGGGGAAGAGAAGACATAGGGGTCTAGGCGATGTCTCTAACCGATGAGGTTTCCAAGAAAAGTGGTAAATCAAGTGAAGGCTGTGTGGAAGACTTGAGAATGCTTGAGCTCCTTGTATACCTAAAGGCTGAACAGGCTGTTGGGCGCTACCGCCTAAAGGATCTTCTAGGTATGCGCCAAAATGAATGGGTTGTACGTCGCATGCTTAGCCAACTTGCACAGAAGGGGTTGGTAAGGCCAACAAGGTCAGGTAGCATCCTCACAAATGATGGTAGACGATACGTTGACCAGACTCTGGAGAGAAATGGCATAGTAGACATCAAGGAGGTTAACTTAGACAGCATGGAGGTAGGTCCGAAAAGTGTTGCTGTGCAGGTGCGGGACAGAAAGAGCTTGCCTTCGCTGCTCACTCTCAGGGACGAGGCGGTTAAAGCTGGTGCTAAAGGAGCTGTTGTCTTTATCTACAGAAATGGTGACCTGAGTGTTCCCTATGTCTACAGAAGTATCCTTAGTAGATATCCTGAGGTCTTTCATGACCTGAAGAAAAAGTTCACCTTTTGCGACGGAGATATAATGATTGTAGGCTTTGCAGCGGAAATCTCAGGGGCTTTAGCTGGCGCTTTGGCGGTAGCCCTGGCTATGAGAAGCGACGAAACGGACATATAAGGTAGAGCCATTTAATAAGTAATGAACGTTGACCTGAATATGTCTACAACTAAGCCTTTGAGTGACCGGTTAGAGGAGCTTGACGGACTATTTGCTGAGCTCGAGGCACAGAGGGCACTCATTGACAATCTTAGAAAGGAGGCACGCACTTGGAAGGCAAGACGGGATGGTTTGAACGCGAAGAACAGAAAGATCTGGCAAGAAGTTAAGGAGCTGAGAAATAAGAGAGACGGGTTTAATGAAGAGATAAAGAAGCTGAAGGAAGAGAAGGCAAGGATCTACGAGCAGACGAATATGAAACGTGAAGAATTAGAGGTTCTCCGAAGGAAGATGAATGTGCTTCTTGGCAAAACCTCTCTGAGCAAGATTGGAGTGATAAAGCGCATCCATGAGCTCGACTGGGAGATCCAAACAAACCCTCTAACGTTATTGGAGGAGAAGGCAATAATCGAGCAGATTAAGGAGCTTGAAGAGCAGGCTGTAATCCATAAAGAGGCAGGAAAAGTAAGGGATAGAATCCTTGAGCTCCGTGCTGAACTTGTGTCTATGAGGCTCTCGGCTAGTAGGATACAGGAGAAGGTGACACAGCTTGTGCAGCAGAGCCAGAGCTGTCATGAAGAGATGGTTGCGAAGGCAAAGCAGACCGAAGAGGTAAAAGCTCAGGCGGACGAGGCGCATAGGCAGTATATGCAGATTCTTCTTCAGCTTGAGGAAGCTGAGAAGATAAGTGCCGAACTTTACGGGCGGATCCAGGCCATACGGGACGCCATTAAGAAGGATGAGCAGGATGAAGCAAAGAGGCGTCTCGAGAAGTTGATTGTTGCTGAGAGTGAAGCTGCTCTGAGGAAGCTTAAAGAAAGAAAGAAGGTCACGCTTGAGGAGTTTAAGATCCTGAAGAGCAAGGGCTTAATCTAATCCTATTCACTAATAGCTTGATATTGGCCTCTGTAGAAGGTGTGACGTTCATGTCTAAGACGCTGATTCTGTGCGTTGACCGAGATGACGACATCGGCTCAAAGACAGGGATCGAGACCCCTATAATCGGTAGAGAGCCAAACCTTACAGCTGCTATTCAGCTGGCCCTACAAGACCCCGAGGAAAGTGATGCAAACGCCATGTTCGGGGCAATAAGGATCTTTGATACGCTCGTCTCAGAGGCTTCTAGCGATGAATACGCAATAGCCACAGTAGCGGGTTCGACCTCCGGTGGCGTAAAAGCGGACAAGAATCTTCGGGATGAGCTTATGACTGTTCTGAAGCAATGTTCAGCCAGCAACGTTATCCTTGTGACTGATGGCTTCACCGATGAGGAGGTGATACCTGTTGTTCAATCAGTGGTTCCAATCCTTTCTATTAGGAGAGTTGTAGTCAAACACAGCGAGTCAATAGAGGAGAGCTGGGCAGTATTCTCAAGGTATTTGCAGAAGATTCTTGAGGAGCCATACTATGCACGCTGGGTACTCGGAGCCCCAGGCATCCTTCTCGTGTTCCTTGCCCTGATATGGGCTGCAGGATGGTTGACCCTAGCAGGCGTCTTCTTTGTCTTCTTCATAGGTGGTGTATTCATTGTCAAAGGCTTTGGTTTAGACAAGAAGGCTGGGCAGTGGCTCTTCCCGAATCCACCAAACCTTATCCGACTCTTCACGGCTATAACCTTCATTATCCTCATCAGTCTGGCTGGATACCAGACATATGGTGCAGTCTACGCCGAGCTGGGAGACCCCAGCAGATGGCTTTCGGCTCTACCGCTTGTGTTTGCTTTAGCGATAACTAATTCTGTTAACCTGCTCCTTATAGCTTCCGTTGTCTTAAGCACGGGGATGGCCGTTTACTTCTACTTTAGACGTGATGGACGAATATGGTGGTGCATTATAGCAGTTGTCTCAGCACTATGGATGAGGGAGATAGCTCTCAACGCATCGCATGTTCTGCAGTCGCCCCCCCCGATTCCACAGTCTCTTATAGTTCAGCTCCTGTTTGTCTCTATACTTGGAATAGCAACGACAGCCGTTTCAATACTCATTACACTAAAAATAGGGAAGAGATATGAACACTACTTCAGAAGGAGAGCAGAGTCGGATGAAGAAATCTAGATTTGCCATAATCGGAGGCACAGGGTTGGAGGAATACTTCCCCGAGGAAGGCGGCTTCAGAATAGGAACCCCATATGGCCCCTCGGCTCCAATCTTTCTACTCGAAGACCCATCCAAGGATGTAGTATTCCTGTTAAGACACGGTAAGAAGCACTCAATCCCACCTCACAAGGTCAACTATCGCGCCAACATCTGGGCACTTAACAGTTTAGGTGTGGAGAGGATACTTGCCTCCAATGCTGTAGGAGCTATCGATGAAACATTTAAGGTCGGAGACTTTGTTGTTCCATCCGACTTCTTTGACTTCACTAAGTCAAGAGTCTCGACCTTCTATGATGAGGCGCCAGTAACTCACGTGGATGTAGCAGGTCTCTACTGCCCAGAGCTGAGGAGTACGCTACTTGAGGCCTCGAAAAGTATAGGATCCATAGCCCACGCTGGAGGTGTATACCTCTGCACAGACGGCCCACGTTACGAGTCACCGGCTGAAATTAGAGTATTCAAGAGCTGGGGCTGCAGCGTTGTCGGCATGACGGGCATCCCTGAAGGAGTATTAGCCCGCGAGTTAGGAATATGCTATGCATCGCTCTGCTACGTAACCAATATGGCAGCAGGAATCGGAGGTCATGTATCTGCGGAGGAGGTGGCTGTTATTGGAAGAGAGACCGGGCGTCGAGTATACAAAGTTCTCTTGAGGGCCCTTGACCTTGTTCCTAAGAGGAGAGGTTGTAGCTGCTCAAACTCTCTGGAAGGGGCTAGGGTTTGAACCTTAAGCGCCAACTGACACATCTAGCTAGGAGAATTATGTGCAACCGTTTAGTGTACAAGATCTATGAGAAGACGCTTTTAAACCAGGTCAAAGATGGAAACAAGCCACAGCATATAGGAATAATCCTTGATGGTAACAGACGTTGGGCACTTGAACAGAAGTCTTCAAAGGATAGGTCTGCCTCGTTTGAAATTGGACACAAGGCAGGTGCTGATAAAGTTGAGGAACTCCTCCGATGGTGCCTAGACCTTGGCATAAGGACGGTCACTATCTACTGCTTCTCAACCGAGAACTTTCAGAGGTCAAGGGAGGAAGTTGAACATATCTTCAAGCTTCTTGATCAAAGACTTGAGAATGTAAGGACGAGCAAAGAGATACATGAGAATAAAGTATGCATCCGTGTCCTCGGAAGACCGAATCTTCTGCCTGAGCGAACTCAACGGCTGATCAAAGAGGTTGAGGAGGCTACGAAGATGTATGACAAACACTATCTAAACATCGCTGTTGCCTATGGTGGAAGAGCTGAAATAGTTGATGCTATGAAGAAGATCGCTCTCGATGTCAAGAGAGGTTATCTTCAGGTTGATGAAATTGATGAACGGATAGTCGAGGAAAACCTGTATACTTCTCATCTCCCCGAGCCTGAGCCTGACCTGATAATAAGGACCTCCGGTGAAGAGCGTCTCAGCGGCTTCCTCCTCTGGCAAGCTGCTTACAGTGAACTCTGCTTCATGGATGTCTATTGGCCGGATTTTAGACGAATTGATTTGCTGAGAGCTATCAGAACATACCAGCAGAGAGAGCGTCGATTTGGCCTCTGAGGGTCCTCTATCTTTAGCCTGCAGATTGTGTATCGACCTTCAGATTTAGTGCTCAAATATGAGGCTATTGGCCCGTAACATTTGTTAAGACCTAAGGTACGGTGCCTTAGTGAGCTTCTCTACTCCGTCCGATGTAATTAAGACCGTGTCCTCAATTCTAACTCCACCGTAATTCTTGATATACAGGCCAGGCTCATCTGTTACTACATTGCCTTCAACAAGAATATCCTTACTTAACTGTGAGAGGGTCGGGAGCTCATGAACATCCAACCCCACACCATGGCCCAGTCCATGGATGAAGAGGCTCCTGTAATCTGACCCAAACAAGCTTCTTGCTAATGCATCAAGATCCGCTGCTTTGACACCAGGTCTCATTTCTTCGATTATTCTGTCATGTACGGTCTGGACAAGGTTGAGGAGACGGGCATCCCTCGGTGAAGATGAGCCCACAACAACAGTTCTCGTCACATCGCTACAGTAACCCTCTACCACCGCACCTAAGTCTACAGTTACAAGGTCGCCTTCCCTTATTACTCTCTCAGAGCAGACACCATGGGGGAGGCTTGTTCTAGGGCCGGATGCCACCAACGTCTCAAAGGCAAAGCCTTTTGAGCCTCGTATCCGCATTGCATATTCTGCCTGTGCGGCTACTTCATACTCTCGAACTCCCGGCCTTAGAGCCTCTATAGCTGCCTCAACTCCTATGTCTGCTAGTTCACATGCTTTCCTGATCATGCTGACTTCCAACTCATCCTTTATTGCGCGTTGGTTTGCAACTAGGTCGGAGGCTTCAAACTCTACGTTTGGAAGGTTTCTGCTCAACTCCAGAAATGTCTTAAGCTTGAGGCCTTCATGTCCTAGCCTTCTAGGTTTCTTGGTATTTATCTCGTCGAGAAGGCTTTTGACCATGGTCTCACCGATATTGATGTTCTTGACGTAGCAGTTTTTTGCGTCTGCCAGCGCATGCTCGAAGCTGAGCGGCATTGTGATGAGCACAGCCTCAGCCTCCGCTGGCAATATGAGGGAGAGGGAGGCGCCCGCGATGTCAAGGAAACCTGTGAGATAGTAGATGCTCTTAACGTCTGTAACTAGGTATGTATCAAGCCCCTGTTTCTGCATCTGCGTTCTAAGAACACTGATTCGACTCAATCTTTCCAACTTCTCCATCATAGTTTGACATGCTTAATGAAATAATATTAAAATAAAAAGCCTTCTTGCCTTATAAATTAAGCCTTTAATAATAGTGTTTTTTGAGTAAACTAATGGATAATCATCGGGCAAAGACGTAAAAAGGTATCGGCATGTATAAGATCTAATGGTCTAGTTGATACAGTCAAGTTAATTGGATTGAAAAACGTGGGTAAATGTGCTGGAGGCTGGCTGTTGGTATACATAAAGCGTCTGGAAATGCGGGGCTTCAAGTCTTTTGGCGCGAAAAAGGTGACGATACCGCTGGAGAAAGGGTTGACTGTTGTTACCGGTCCGAATGGAAGTGGAAAGAGCAACATCTTTGATGCTGTACGCTTTGTCCTCGGCGACCTTAGTGCCCGCGCCTTGCGCGCTGACAAGATGGCCGATGTAATCTACGATGGGGGTAGCGAGGAAACATCTCGGTCAGCATACGTTACCGTGTATCTTGAGAATACAGATAGAAGGATACCTGTAGACACAGATACGGTGACCATTTCGAGGAGAGTGAACTCACAGGGTACAAGCGAATACTTCCTAAATGGGAAACAGGCAGCTAGAGGGCAACTTGTAGACATGTTGAGTCTAGCAGGCCTCTCCTCTAACGGTTACAACATGATCATGCAGGGGACGATAACCCGTTTAGCTGAGATTCTTCCTGACGAGAGAAGGAGATTCATAGAGGAACTTGTAGGGATAGCTGAGTATGACTTGAAGAAAGCTGAGGCGAGAGTTCAGCTTCAGCAGGCCGACATGAACCTTAAAATCGCCTCAGCAAGAATAGGCGATGTCCAAGCAAGGCTTGAGAGGCTAGAAGAGGAACGGAATGACGCCCTCCGCTACAACTTTATCCAAACCGAGCTCCGGCGTTTTCAAGCAGTTATTGCTTCAAGTAGAATATACATGCTTAATGAAGAAAAGTCTAAACTTGACTCAGCTTTATCTGCAAAGATGAAGATTTTCGAGGGGCTTCGTAAGGAGCGTGAACGACTACAGGTTGAGAGAGAATCCGTTGAACTTGACCGTAGAAGGTTCGACGAAGAGGTTGCGGACAAGGGAAGTGCAAGGCTGGCCGAAGTTCAGAGTAAGATAGGTGACATACTTTCACAGTCAGCAGTATGTAGAATGGAGATTGACTCTTGTAAGGCAAGCCTATCCAGTTTACTGAAGGTACGTCAAGAACGTCTCATGCAACTTCAGAACATAGAGAAGAGGCTTCGAGAAGGAAGCGAGGCGTTGAGGAGGCTTCAGCGGGAAAGGGATGAGGTGAAGGTTCTTCTCGATGAGAAGACTGCTGCCTACAAAGATCTCTCTGCGAAGCTTGTGGAAATGAAAGCTAGTGTTGGAGCAAGCACGAGTAAGCTGAGTGAACTAGAGGAGGAGATCGGCAAGCTGAACAGGCTCATACTTAAACTTGACTCAGAGCTGAAGGCAAACTCGACACGCTACAAGCTAGTCTCCGACAACCTTGCCTCGCTGAAGGAAAGGGGCCTCATGTTCGAACAGTCATTGGCCGACCTGCAGAAGCAGTTTGATGAGCTTAGGAAAATCTATGATGAGGAGCAGAAGGCTGTAGCTAGAGTTTCCGAACACTTTGAGAAAAAGGTGCAGAGGAAGAATAGTTTATCTTTGGAATTGGAGTCGGGTGAGACGACTGTCCGTATGGCAAGGGAAGCTGTTGTCGAATTTGAAGCGCAGAGGCAGGTTGCTGAGCGTTTTCTCGCTGAGGAAGCCTCGCTACAACGCATCGAAGAGATCGTTGAGGCCGGTGCACTGCAGGGTGTCCATGGTCGACTTGAACAGTTAATATCTATTGACCCTAAATACCGAAGGGCACTATCTGTTGCGGCACAAGGATGGATGCAGGCACTTGTTGTTGAAGATGCAGAGACAGCTCTCCGGTGTGTAGAGATACTTAAGAAGATGCGTCTGAGCCCCTTGAAGATTATTCCTCTCAAAGAGATCAATATTACCCCTCTTCAGGAGCTCCCGCAGGTTGAAGGGATTGTCTGGACAGCTGTGAGTCTCGTCAAGACAGAGGCCAAATATCTACCTGCGGTGAATTTTGTATTCGGGGACACGATAGTAGCATCTGGAGAGAAGGTGGCTTTTCTCGCCTCGAAATCGGGCTATAGGACAGTGGACTTAGATGGCGACCTATACGAGGCAGAGGGCGCTATTGTTGCAGGCTTCTACAGAGCCCCTATTGAACTCTCCAGCCTTGTTCCTAGCAGGAAAGCGGTTGAAAGCCTCTCATCGAGCGTGGCTTCATTGGAGAAGCTCTTGGATAAACGTCGACAAGACATCTTGATACTTGACGAGGAGGCAGGCCAGCTGGCGGAGGACAGGGCAAGGAGGACACAGCTACTTGTCTCCCTCGAGAATGAGTTGAAGACTGTTGAGCAGAGTATTTCTCGAGTTAAGGATAACTTGGAAGGTGTTAGCAATAGAGCTCAAAGCTTAACAAGATATCTTGAGCGAGGAATGCAGACGAATGAGCAGCTCCTGAGGCAGAAGGAAGAGCATCGGAAACGTTTAGTTGACCTAGTCCAGGAAAGGAGAAGCTTGAGAGCACAGATCAAGCCAGAGGTAGTTGGAAAGCTTGAGTCGGAGCAATCTCAACTCAACGCGGATGTGAGCGAATACAGTCGGAAGCTTACAAGGATTGAATCTGAGATCTCCAGCCTCCAGACAAGTCTCGAGACGAGGTTACGTCCAGACTTCGAGGCGGTGCAGACAGATCTAAAGTCCATTGATAGACAGGTCTCTTTGCTTGAACAGAAGGTAAGCCAAGCTGTAAAGAAACTTGAGGAACTGGATAGACAGTTTGGCCAGCTGTCAAAGGTAAAGGATGAGTTGTCAACCTCACTGACCGGGGTCAGGGATAGACGCAGAGAGTTTGAGGAAGCTCTTGACCGAATAGACAGTCAGATGAGGAAAGTTGACAAAGAGATCGAACCCGTAAGTAACGATGCTCATCAACTTGAACTCAGGCTGCAGGAGGTAGAATCCGAGATAAGGCATCTACTTGATGAGCTACATGAGCTGGGTTTTGCAAAGCCTTTGGAGGTTACGCCTGAAGAGGTAAGACAGGTTGAGGCATCGATGAATCTGGCTCGGTTCGAACTTGAAAGACTTGGCTCTGTGAACCAACTTGCAGTTGCCCAGTACATTGAACAGCAAGAGAGCTTCAAGCAACTTTCGATAAGGCTGAGTCAGCTTGAGGCTGAGCGGAAAGCGATCATCGACTTTATGGAGGAGATTGAACAGAAGAAGAAGGACGCCTTCATGCAAGCATTCAACGGCATCAACCAACACTTTGGAAGGTTGTTTGCAAAACTAACCCGGGGAGGAAAAGGATGGCTCAGCCTCCAGAACCCTGAGGATCCGTTCACTGCAGGAGTCGACATCTTTGTCCAGTTCCCAGGCAAGGGGCCACGCCTAGTCGCTGGCGCCAGCGGAGGGGAGAAATCGCTGGTGGCTGTGGCGTTTGTGTTAGCCGTCCAAAGTCTTTCACCAGCTCCATTCTACATGTTTGATGAGATCGATGCTCATTTGGACCCAACATATACTGAAATGCTAGCGGATCTACTCAAAGAGCAGGCTGCCTACTCACAATTTATTGTAATCAGCCTTAGGGATGTTGTAATGGAGCGTGCAGACCGGTTGCTAGGGGTGTATTCACAAGATGGGGTATCTAGGATAGTGACAACCAGACTCGCTGAGGCGGTTGCATAATGATTGCCGAAGCAAATTTGCTGGGAAAACCCTTCTGGCTTCAGCCGCCGTGGGCTGTCCTCTTCGACCTCATTCGGCTCCAAAAAGTGAGGCCTTGGGATGTTAACCTTAACCATCTCCTTAGAACTCTTTCCGGTGAAATGCGGAAAAGAGGGTTCATCGACTTCACGGCTTCAGGGATAGCGGTCTTATCCTCCTCTGTTATATACCGAATGAAGTCAGAGCTTATACTGAAGCTTGAGGAGCCTCCTAAGCCACCTGTTGAGCGTCCGGTGGAGTTTATCCCGCCGCCTCTGCAGTTACCCTATAGATATGAGTACACGTCTACGACCATTGAGAATCTGCTAAAAGCTCTTGAAGAAACCTTGAAGACAGAGGCGGCGGTGCAGGTTCAGCATAAACTCAAACCCCTCACACCTGCTCCTCCGGTCGTCCAAGAGATTGACGATTTCCTAGTCCACATAGAGGAGAAAATCGAGGAGATGTATGGACAGATCGTTAGACTTGCCACCGCGGAGAAGATCCCCTTGTCAAGCCTCGACGACGGGTTGAGCAGACTTGACTCTATCCGCCTCTTCATCCTCATCCTTTTTTTAGCTAATAGAGGTGCTATCCAGCTGTGGCAGGATGAGGAGTTTGGAGAGATCTACATCAGTCTACCGGAGGGTAATGTAGATGGCCACAGAGCAGACTCAGGAAACTGAGACTGAACTAGACGAGAAGACAGCAATGCATCTTGTGGAGGCAGCTCTCTACGTTGCAGGTAGGCCCCTAGACCTTAAGACGATCGGTTCGGTTGTGGGGACAAGATCTAAAGCGAAAGCTAAGGCCCTAGTACGTTCTTTGGCCGAGGAGTATCTAAGGAGAAACGGAGCTCTTGAAATCCTTGAGCTTGAGGGTGAACGATTCGTCATGCAACTCAAATCCTCCTACGTTGCGAGGGTCAAGAGGCTCTCACTTAAGCCTCTTCTCTCTCAAGCAGCTCTTAGGACGCTTGCCTACATCGCCTACAGACAGCCTGTAGCTCAGGCACAGGTGGCCTTGGTTAGGGGAGCTCTTGTATACAATCAGATTCGGGAACTTGAAAAGCTGGGCTTGATCACAGCTGAGAAGCTTGGTAAGACGCAGATACTGAGGACAACAGAGGTTTTTGCAGACTACTTCAACCTGAGTAGAGACCCACGGCTGATGCGTCGACAGTTGAAGGCTCTCTTCGATGAAAACGGAAAGCTGATGGAGAAAAGCTGCTAAAAGGTATGAATATCGGTCAGTGGGGACAACGTACTTAGATCTAATTCCACTGGTTTTATAACGGATTCTGGTTTTATTAACCATGTAGATGTAGCCGATAGGCCTGTTATGGGTCTCTTTATGCCTTATCGACGAACAGTATATTAGTCACCGATTGGTTGTTATTTTCCTAATTTCTCCGTCCAGAGGCTGTCCAGATGCCACAGTGGCATGGTGACTTACAGAAACGAAAGCCTACAGGTGGTAAGCGGAAGCTTTACAGAGGTAAGCGCAGGTTCGAATGGGGAGGCTATCCAGCTGAGACCAAGCTAAGCGAGCATAGGAGCGCAATAAAGTTCGGTAGGGGTGGCTCGGTCAAGGTCAGACTCCAATGTGAGAAGTATGTAAACCTCACAGACCCCAAAAGCAAGAGGACGGAGAAAGTTGAGATAGAGCGCGTAGTTCGAAATCCAGCCAACGTGGACTTCGATAGACGGCGCATACTTACACGTGGGGCAGTTATTAGCACGCCCCTTGGGGAGGCTGTTGTAACCTCTAGGCCAGGCCAGCATGGAGTGGTGAACGCTCTACTCTTGAAAGAAAGATAGTATGAACTTTCATATATAAAGTTAGGAAGGCTCTGGAAGAGGGGAGTATGCGGCGCCTAGGGAAAGTCTTACACTTGACCAACAGCGGTAGGTTAGTTTTACGCCCAAAAATAAAAGTAAAGGCTGGTTCAACAGCCTTCGATGAGGATCTGGTGCCTATCGGCACCGTTCTTGAGGTTTTCGGTCCTGTTGGGAACCCCTACGTCTCTATCAAACCAAACGTGAATAACCCTGGGAAATACGTGGGACATGTCCTCTATGTGGATGAGCAAGATGAAACCTGGGGGAAAACACGATGAATGTTGATGAAACTCTGGTAAAGAGGGATTTCGGAAGCAAGGGAAAATGCCCTGAGTGTGGAGGGAGGCGTTTCATAAGGGATTATAATACCGCGGAGATTGTCTGTATCCAATGCGGCTATGTTATAGAGGAAAAGATTGAAGACAGAGGCCCAGAGTGGCGGGCATTTGACGATGAGCAGAGGGAGAAGCGGAACCGTGTAGGAGCCCCACTCACATACACTATACATGACAAAGGCCTCTCCACAATGATTGACTGGAGAAACAAAGATACTTTTGGTAAGAATCTACCACATGTTCAGAGAGCCCAGATCTACAGGCTACGCAAGTGGCAGAGTCGCTCACGGATCTCAGATGCAGCTGAAAGAAACCTTGCATTTGCTCTATCCGAGTTGTCAAAAATAAGCTCAGCAATGAACCTCCCTAAGGACATCTTGGAGACAGCGAGCGTAATCTACCGGAAAGCCGTCAGGAAGAAGCTTATCAGAGGAAGGTCGATTCAGGGAGTAACCGCGGCAGCAATATACATGGCTTGCAGACAATGCGGTGTTGCCAGGACGCTGGACGAGATATCGGCCAGCTCGATGGTGGATCGAAAGGAAGTTGGCCGGTCATATAGATTCATGGTCAAAGAGCTGGAGGCTTATGTGCCACCGTCCTCTCCTCTAAGCTATATTAGTAGGTTTACAAATCAGTTAGGCCTTGCTGGTAACGTTGAAGCAGTCGCCTCCAAAATACTTCGTGTTGCTACGGATATGAAGCTAACGAGTGGGCGAGGACCAATTGGAATTGCTGCAGCCGCCACCTATATTGCGTCCGCACTTGTTAACGAGCCTAAGACTCAGAGAGAGATCGCTGAGCAGGCAAATGTAACTGAAGTAACCATACGGAACAGGTATAAGGAGCTGATAGAAAGCATCGAGATAATAGTCTGGGTGTAGCTAGCAATCTTCTATTCGAGACTAAATGTAACCATCTTGAAAATACGAATATTCTTTATTTCAGAATCGTTAATATAGATATATTTCGTCGGTGTCAAGCTATGTCCAAAAATGACGACTTAGAGTCTAAGGCACTTCAATTGCTGGCGAGTAAGAGCGCAGAAGGCATCCTCCAATGCAACCTTTGGAGAGATCTTAAGACGAGCAGCCGTGAGGGTTCGAGACTACTTTTGAGGCTTGAAAACAAATCCCTTATCCAGAGAGAGCGAGAACTCTTCCATGGACGGTGGACCTACAGGGTTCGTATAAAACGGAAAACTGTAGAGGTCGACTCGCTGCTGGACGTACCCTGTATTCGTTGTCTAGAGTTCGAGAAATGTGGAGGGAACAGCAACGTTTCCCCAGCCACCTGTAGAGAGTTGAGTAAGTGGCTACAAGTAACTGGCTAACGGAGTATCTTGACAAGCTTCTTTAAGTTACCGAATTTAGCTGAGAAACGTATGTTTCATCACTCCGCGGTGAGCTAGTCTGTAATGAAGTTTCTGTCTACAAATGTTTGAAGGGAGCTTTATGGAAGTGGTCTTCCTCGGCACAGCTGGGAGCACACCCACTTTGAGGCGTAATTCACCAGCGATAGCGATACGTAGAGGTGCTGAATTGATTTTAATCGAATGTGGAGAAGGAACGCAGAGGCAGATGATGCTTGCAGGGTTGGGTATGAAGAGCAAGATGCGAATACTGATCAGCCATATGCATGGTGACCACGTTCTTGGGCTTCCAGGGCTGATTCAGACAATGTCCCTGTTTGACCGCAAGGTTCCGCTTCAAGTATTCGGCCCAGAGGGAGTCTTAGCATATATCCAAGCGATGAAAGAAACTGTGAAGTTTGGGGTCACCTTCCCTATAGAGGTTAAAGAGGTTCAAGCCGGACTTGTTTATCAGGAGCAGGATTACCGTGTTGATAGTGCTTGGGCTAGCCACTCAATTCCTACCTTGGCTTATGCTTTGGTTGAGAATCCTCGCCCAGGTAGATTTCATCCTGAGAAGGCGATGGCTCTAGGTATTCCTCAAGGCCCCCTATGGGGGCTTCTTCAACGTGGAAAGCCTGTAACTCTGTCCGATGGACGTATCATATGGCCTGAAGAAGTTTTGGGTCAGCCGAGGCGTGGAAGGAAGGTTGTCTACTCTGCTGATACAGCTCCATGCAAAAACATTCTAGAGCTGTCTAGGGGAGCTGACCTCTTGATACATGAAGCAACCTTTGCAGATGAACTTGCGGAAAAAGCTTCTGAGATGGGTCATTCAACACCCTCTCAAGCAGCCATAGTAGCAAAGGAGGCAGGGGTACTTCAACTGGTGCTTACACATATCAGCGGACGCTACGATCAAGCTGTAGGTTTCCTCGACGGCTCTAGACGTATCTTCCCAGACCTTGTTTTGGCTGAGGACCTCATGGTAGTTCGAGTCCCCTTCCATGAGTGACCGTTTTCAGGCTTTGGTGCAAGCCAGTCTACCAATGCCTGAGCTGCTTCGCACTCTATCATTACAGCGATTGTGCCGAGCGGTGACTCCCCTTCAGGCTCACAGAAGGAGATATGCTTCACAAAAGCGGCCTGTTTATTTAGAAAGAAGAGGATCTTATTGTCCCTTGTATGCTTGGAGAATACTTTCCTAGCAGCTGATAGGATCCTTTCACTCCGGAGCAGGAAGTGTAGTTGACGAAGGGCCTCTAGGCCGCTTGCCCTTCCAACAAGATACCTTGCAGAACCTGTCTCATATGTTTCTATGCTCATGCTTGGGAAGAGGTTTAATACAGCTCTCCTGACCTTTCCTTCATCCTCTGTCGGGTTTACTTCCGACTTCACGATGACAGATATGTTAGAGGAATATAGCACGTTTGATAAGGTGTCTCACCCTATCCTCAAGTTGTTTCTTAGTTCCTTCGTTGATAATCATTAGGTCAGCTAGAGCAATGACGGATCCTATACCTACCTCAAGCTCCCTTCTATCCCTTTCTACGAATACATTCCAGCTGCGAGGGTCATCGCTTCTTCCTCGGCCAAAAAGGCGGCGGAAACGTGTCTCTGGGGAAGAATGAACGCATAGGATTTTGAACCCAGGGTATTTCAGACGGAATACTTCAACTTCCTCTAGGCTTCGTAAGCCGTCAACAATAACGCCCTTTGTCTCTGAAGCCTCTATACTTGGGATGCATCTGTTAGCCACAACCTGAGCCCCTTCTCTCTCTCTGAGTTCAAGCATGACTCGCCCTATGTTCGCCGGTGAAGGCTCAAGCCCCATTCTCTTCGCCTCTTCTCTGACTACATCTCCCATGACGACAACTTTACAGCCCAGTTCACTAGCAACTTTACTCACGATACTCTTTCCTGCACCAGGCATCCCAGCTACTCCGATGACGAGCTTTGAGCTCAAAGGTTAACCCTCTCTACACCGTGGTTTCTTGTCCTAATGAATACTTCTTGTACTCCCTCATTCAACGCTAACTTAGCAAGCTGGATAAGACGCTCCCTTGTAGGAGGCTTCTGAAGGCGTAGCTCCTCACTTGGAATGTCCTCAAACGGAAAGAACTGTTGCAGGTAGTAAGAACCGTGTCCATCCAGCTCCTTTGCTATTCTCTGTATTGACCTATCATCATCGATAAGGCCGGGGACGACTGTTGTCCTGACCTCGAAAGGAACCTTATAGTCTATACATATCCGGAGTGTCTTCCGTACCTGTGTAATGGCATAACTTGAGTCGGCCAATCCTGTGACACGGTTATAGGCCTCTACCTCTAGCGGAGCTTTAATGTCAAACGCTACATAGCTCAAAATTCTTCTACGGATTAGATCACGGATAAGCTCAGGGTTCGTACCGTTTGTGTTTAAGAAGGTCTTGAGGCCACTCCTTGAGGCCCACTCGAACAAGGTAGCAACAGCATTTGGTTGAAGGGAAGGCTCTCCACCTGTCACACCCACCGCATCGATGAAGTCGATACTTGCAAGGATCCAGTTTTCAACTGTTTCCAAGTCAACCTCCACCCCAGACTTTAAAGGAATCAATGATGAGTTTGAGCAGTAAGGGCATTGGAAGTTGCATCCTGCAAAGAAGACCATTGAACACGTATTCCCCCTCCACTCGATTGTTGAGATGTCGATGATACTTCCTACACGAGCCTTCATTATTCGTAACCTTCCAAGATAGATGCAGGAAGCGCCTTCGTTTCTTTCCGTAGACTTGCTAGCAATGCACCCGGTTTCTTTTTACTAATGCTTCTTTTGTTATAGAAACTTATTACTTTGTTGTTATTTGCGTTTCCAACGTCTGTTAATGAACTTCTTAATGGAGCTAAATCTTCAGGTCACTGAGAAACCTTTGAATGATGGCTATCAAGTAAGCAAACAGCTTGCATATAGAGAATTTCTGAGTAACCATTTATAGCCGTTTGGCGGTGCCATTATTGGGAAGTTTTGTATGTCAAAAGATACGCTACCGTTGCTGAGGATAGGTGTAATCGGGTGCGGTAGGGTACTCAACCATGCTCACCTCCCGGCGATGGTCGAGGTGCCTGGTATCGCAGTGACAGGTTTCTACGATTCTAACCGGGTTGCAGCGGAGAACACGCTTATACACTACAAGACTCTTGTGGATGAGAAAATACAGTTTCTCAGGTCTGGATCTGAATACCTAGGAGGCCAGCGAGCAGCTGACCGCCTCACCGCTTCAGCCAGAATCGCGCAGCTTCAGGAAGCTCTTGGAGAAGCCAAAGTATACGCGTCAGCAGAGAGCCTGGTCTCAGAGGTTGATGTCGTTACAATATGTACACCGGTTCTATGGCATGTTCCCTATGCGAAGATGGCAGTTGAGCATGGAGTCCATGCAATGTCTGAGAAACCCATGGGACGGACTTGGTGGGAAGCCTACGTCCTCAGAGATGCAGTGAAGAAGTCTGGTAGACTTTATCAGTTGTGTGATGATAACGTGTTCATACCTAGGTATCAGGCGTTAAGGAACGTTGTTGAGTCAGGCCTCATTGGTGAGGTGCAGTCGCTCTGGATGACGAGAGGTTCACACGGGGGTGAGGTAGGATGGTTCTGGGATCCTTTCCTATCAGGAGGAGGATGTCTCATGGACTACGGGACGCATGCTGTTACCGCAGCTTGGTTTCTGCTCGGCTTCGATAAAAAGCCGGTCAGGGTTAAATCCACGGGTATTAGGAAGAGGCAGCCTACGAGAAGTATTGAAGGTAGGCTTCAAACAGTCCATGTGGAAGACGATGCCCATTTCAAGATCTGCTTCGAGGATCCGAAGAATAGGGATCTTATTGTTGCAAACATTGAGGCCACATGGAGCTGGGCTGAATTAGGGACTCCAAGTAATGGGCCTAGAGGATACATCCTTGTTGAGGGCAGCGAAGGTACTGTCACCGGTTTGGTGGACGAGGCTAACGACATTGACTATCTGAAGATTGTTCGCTACGGATATGGAGAGAGGCTGATTCGGGTGCCTACAGTCAAGCCTGAGAAGGAGTCGGTTGAGGGGGAGATAAGAAATTTTGTGGAATGTGTACATCAGGGCGTGCCCTCAATTCTCAACGAGGATGTGGGTCTTGGTGTGATGGAGATCCTTGGCTCTGCATACCTCTCAGAGGTTAGGGGCAGGGTAGCGGTCTCGCCTGATGAGTTCAGAGAGTTCTGTGAGGAAATTGGGTCAAGAAGTAGCAGCTACCTCGAGGCTGGCGAAGTCATTGTTTCGGCACTTATGAAGCCCTATCGCTAAGGTATACCTAGTCTTCAATGTCTATCGTAAACTTGGTTAAACGCTACCTACCAGTAGTATGTGTCTGTTCTCTCTAGGCCTTTCTCGTGTTTATATTGGCCGCTAAGCCATAGTCTATGGTATTTTTCCAGCTTTACTGGGTCAACCTCTATGCCCAGACCTGGCTCCTCAGGTACATTCAACGTCCCATTGATTGTCCTGAACTCTTTCTTGATGATGTCGCTTGAGGGCGGTTCAAGGTGATGTGTGCTGCTGTCGTTAGTCATAGTGAAGCTTGGAGTTGATGTGATCCAGTGGAGGAGAAGAGCGTTTGAGGGACCGAGCTCGGCACAGCTGCTCTGGCAGGTTACGGGTATACCAGCGGCGTCAGCAAGAGCACATAGGCGTTTTGCCTCTAGTACACCTCCTACCTGGATTGGGTTAAGGTGAAGAATGTCTGCAGCACGTTTCTGGATCAATGAAGCCACGTATTCTCTTGTGTTAGGTCCAGTGCTTAGATGTGCCTCAATAGGAATCCGTACATGCCTCCTAAGGTCCGCCATTCCATCTAAGTCGTTTCCTGGAATTGGTTCCTCGATATGTGCTGGATGATAAGGCTCCATCTTCTGTAGAGTTCTAATAGCGGTTGGCAGACTGTACGCACCGTTTAGGTCGAAACCGAGTTCGATGTCGTCTCCTACAGCTTGACGGATGGTTCTTACACGTTCAATATCCGTCTTCGGGTCTGTTCCAAGCTTTATCTTGAATGCCTTCCATCCCCGATCCACAGCCTTAACTGCTTCATCCGCCTGTTCTTTAGGACTCATCACTGGCATCCAGTAACGGACCCTTATGGGATGATGGATCTTCCCTCCCCACAGCTTGTACAATGGTTTACCACAAGTCTTCCCAATGATATCCCACAAAGCTGTGTCTATCGCATGTACAACGCTTGTTCTTACTCCTTGCATCAGGCCGCCTCTACGCATATTGGTGAGGGCCTCAACATCGTGAGGGTCTTTTCCAACAAGGCGCGGTCTTGCCAAGTGAATTAGCTCATATTCATCTGACTCATCTGTGGAACCAATACCGGTGACTCCCTCATCTGTCTCAACGAAGACTATTGCATGCCTACTCGCATGGCGGATGCCGTACCACATTGTTACAGGCTTAAACTCCCCAAACCTGGCAAACGGGACAGCGACACATATCACTTTCAGGTCTGTTACCCTCATCTATATGTCCCTCATAATAGTTTACGTCATGTCTTGTTTCCTAAGCAATATATGATAAGGGTATTGGCCCAAATGCCTAAAACAGACAATCATGGGCTAAAATGAACACGTTTTGTGCAGCGGGCGCATCGTTGAGTTGGATGCAGCTTGAGGGTCATTGCTAGGACATAACATGCGTCTAGGGTCTCTAGAAGAGAGTGTGAACATTAGTGAGCATGCTTTGGTCATAGTAGATAATACTCCATACTCTCGCATGGAAGGTGGGATATGTAACCCTAGAATTCGACATGCGGCATAAGCTGTGTGTATATTGATGCTTCGTATGAAGCTACGATAGAGACGGCAATAGATATAACTGATAGTGATTTTTTTGGCTAAATCGATGTATACTCTTATATATTGCCGACCTGTTTGAGGTGCCAACACAGGCTTAGAAGGGAATAGTAACGAACG
Organism: Bathyarchaeia archaeon; assembly: GCA_038826985.1. Lineage (GTDB taxonomy): Archaea > Thermoproteota > Bathyarchaeia > RBG-16-48-13 > JAWBNY01. The sequence continues at coordinate 22,997 of JAWBNY010000003.1, forward strand.
AGCAGCTCCGCACAATAGAGGAGATCAATAATAAAATCAAAAATCGGGACGCGGTTGTATTGACTGCAACCGAGATGAAAGAGCTTGTTCGACAGAAAGGGGAAAGGGTTGCAGCAAGAGAAGTAGATGTTGTCACAACAGGGACGATGGGTGCTATGTGTTCCTCCGGCGCTGTGATTAATCTTGGCCACTCTGACCCGCCGATAAAGTTTGAGAGGGCATGGATCAATGATGTAGAAGTCTGCCATCCAGGGGCCGCTGTGGACCTATACATTGGTGCCACGCTAATGGACCCGAAACGCCCCTTCATCTATGGTGGAGGCCACGTAATCGAGGATTTGGTACGTGGAAAAGAGGTTGAGCTGCGGGGGGTTGCGTATGGAACCGACTGTTACCCGCGCACTAGGATCGAGACTACTATTACCAAGCATGACCTTAACCAGTTCTATCTGCTCAACTTCAGAAACGCCTATCAGAGGTACAACTGTGCCACCAACAGCAGGGATGAGACGATTTATACATACATGGGCAAGCTTTTACCCCACTATGGTAACGCTACCTTCTCGGGTGCAGGCTGCCTCAACCCGCTGTGTAATGACCCTGACTACGAGACGATTGGAGTTGGGACTAGGATATTCATCGGTGGCACTCAAGGCTATGTCATAGGTGAGGGGACTCAGCATGAACCTAAGGAAGGATTTGGCACGTTGATGGTGAGGGGCGACGCAAAGAAGATGACTCCTGAGTTTCTCAGAGGGGCCGCATTTACCAAGTATGGAACCACACTCTATGTTGGTATAGGCATTCCGATCCCTATTCTTAACGAGGGATTAGCTAAGAAAACCTCGGTGACCGACGAGGAGATCTTCACAAACGTTGTCGACTACGGTATCCCGCGTAGAGATAGGCCCATACTTAGAAGAGTTAGCTATAAGGAGCTGAAGTCTGGAAGGATTGAGATCAACGGTCGGACGGTTAAGGTTAGCCCATTGAGTAGCCTTCATGCAGCTCAGGCGATAGCGGATACGCTGAAGAGATGGATCGAGGAATCAACTTTCTACCTCACAGCCCCAGTTGAGAGGCTTCCACTAGATACAGAGTTTCACCCAATGAAGCAGACTAGAGAAGTGCTCTTTGTTGAGGCGCTGATACGTCCAGCAGTAACCTGCAGCGAGGATGAGACTGTTGAGGTGGTGGCTAAGCGGATCATTGAACACAATGTAAACCACATTGTTGTTGTGGATGGGGATCATAAGTTGCGTGGGATCGTCACGTCTTGGGACATTACACGTGCGGTAGCAAACGGGAAGAAGGAGTTAACTGATATCCTCACCAGGAAGGTTGTGACTACCTCACCTGAGGAACCTATAGAAGCTGCCTCAAGAAAGCTTGTTCAGCACAACATCTCCGCACTTCCAGTTGTGAACGGGAAGAACAAGGTTCTTGGCATAATCACAAGCGAAGATCTATCAAGGCTCATCAGGGAGTGAGACGATGGCTAGAATACTGCTGAGATTTCCTCAAAGCCTACTTAACGAACCCATCACTTCTCGAGTAGTTCTCGAGTCAGGTGTCCTCATAAACATATTGACTGCAAATGTAACGTCGAAAGGTGGCGAGATACTTGCAGAAGTTGACTCCAAGGATATCGATAAGGTTGCCTACCTGTTCAGAAGACATGGTGTCACTGTAGACGTTCAGAAACGGATTGATGTGGATCATGAAGCATGCATTAACTGCGGTGCCTGCTACTCGTTATGTCCTGTGGACGCTATAAGCTTTAAACCTGACCACTCTGTTGTCCACGACTATGATAAATGTGTGGCGTGCGGTCTATGTGTCGACGCATGTCCTACTAGAGCAATACATATCTAGCATCTTGATTGGCCTAAGGACATCTGCCACCGGCTTTCAGATATCTTACAACTAACTCTCTAAGTGTTGAGAAGGCTTTCTGTAGCCTCTCTTCACGAGCCGACACTGCTGCGATAGAGGCCGCAACATCCTCCTTAAGCTCCTTTAGCATCTGTTCAGATTCTGTAGGGTTCGGGCTTCCTTGACTCTTTCTCATTTTGACAGAGGCCATAGGTGTCCAGGCATCGATAGCAGTATCTGGCTTCACATGTATCCGCCGGTTTAACACCCTCTCTGCTGCTTCTTCAACCATCTTTGCTGAGAAGTCTCTAGGTTCCTTCTTTGTTGACAGCATCTCTCTTACGACGTGTCCAACCACTTTATGTGCTTCTCTGAATGTTAAGATCCTATGCGTGACAAGCTGTTCCGCTATGTCGGTTGCAAAGACATAGCTTGAAGAGGTCTTGGCAGCTATCTGCTCGGTGTTTACCTTCATCGAAGACACCGCCCCTATAAGGGTTTTGATGGAGTTAGTTGTCTGGTCACAGCAGTCCCACAGAAAGGGCTTTGTCTCTTGAAGGTCGCTGCTGTATCCTGATGGCAACGCCTTGACCATACAAAGTAGCCCAGTGAGGTTTCCAATAACCCGTCCAGTTTTGCCTCTGATGAGTTCTAGTATAGTTGGGTTCTTCTTCTGCGGCATTATACTCGAGACGGACGCGAACTCATCGGCAAGTTCAACAAATCCGAACTCTGAGCTCGACCACAGCATAAGGTCCTCCGCTAGACGCCTCATGTTAACCATCAACATGGCCAGACATGCTGCAGATTCCACCATAAAGCCGCGCGAGCAGGAAGCG
>JAWBNY010000004.1:0-24187 GCA_038826985.1 Bathyarchaeia archaeon
TAACGAGTAGGCACAATAAACTTTCCTTCAGCAGCCACCTTTACCGCACATTCCTCATTGATGGCGGAGCCGTGCTCAATGGAGTCAATTCCTTCCTGAACAGCGTTCCTTATGCCTGCCAACCCGTGCGCATGTGCAGCCACACGTCTACCGTTAAGATGGGCCTCCCTAACCATCGCATGGATTTCCTCTGTACTGAACTGTGGATACTCAAGTTCATCGAGCTGCGTGCCGGTTCCACCTGAAAGCATAAGCTTTATCAGGTCTGCTCTACCCCGCAGCTGTTCGCGAACTGCCCTCACACAAGCATCTACACCATCTGCCAAGACTCCTATGCGACTACCATATCTGCGGACAAAGCTCAATGGTAGATGATGAACATCCGCATGGCCATATGTTTGGGAGATGGCTGCCCTTGCCGCCATAAACCTAGGACCAAGAATAGCCCCCTCTTCCACCGCAGTCTTTATGGAGGGTGTGAAGAAGCTGCCGCAGCATCTAGCAGCTGTAACGCCGTGTTCGAGAAGAGTTCTAGCGTCAGCTACAGCCCGAGCTATGCCGAGAACCTTATCAAACTGGCCTGCAACATCCCTAGGCCTATTGCCGGTTAGATGAATATGTGCGTCCACAAGGCCAGGGAGAATGGTAAGCCCATCTCCATACAAGACTTTTGAGTCCTCTGGTATTTTCACGTCTCCTCTCTGCCCTACAGAACGTATATATTTGCCTTCAACGAGAACCACAGGGTCTCTAAGAGGCTTGTTTCCTGTACCGTCAATTATCATATCGGCAAATATAGCCAAAGTTCCTCTAGACATACCTTTCACCCGAAGCGTCAAGTAATATCTTAGTCCTTGAACTTAAGTAATAGGTTAAGAATGAACATCAAAAGTAGCGTCTTTGAGACATGAGGCAGCTTGAAGGGTCTATGACCCTAAATATGTTTGATGAACTCATAAGAGTGCAGAAGGAGATAGCATCTAGAATAGTGTTGAATGACGCATTTAAGACTCCTCCAAAGACAGTTGCAGGTGTTGACTCAGCTTTCATCAAGGACAAAGTGATAACGGCTTGCATAGCTATGGACTACTACTCCATGCGTTTAACCGAGGCACAGATAGTTATAGCCGAGACTGATTTTCCATACATACCGACCTTCCTTGCTTTTAGAGAGGCTGCATGCATCATAGAAGCAATAAAGAAGCTGGAAACACATGTCAACGTCTTCCTAATCAACTCACATGGTATCGCGCATCCTAGACGGTGTGGATGCGCGTCACATGTCGGAGTTGAGATAGGAAAGCCGACCATAGGTGTAGCATCAAGCAGGCTTTATGGAGATTTTGCAAAGATGCCTTCCAAAGAAGGAGAGGCTGTTCCGTTGACAGCGGAAGGACAACAGATAGGATGGGTTCTGAGAACGCGGGAATCATCTAAGCCAATTTATATCTCTCCAGGGCATTTAGTTAGTCTCTCAACCTCGCTCAAAGTTGTCAAAGGCTGCTTGAAGAGCCATAGACTACCAGAGCCGTTGACTGCAGCCCACAGGCTTGCAAACATGGAGAAGAACAGACTTATCCGTGAAGGAAGCGGCCACGTATCCCGATAAAGGTTGGCCCCTTTACAACCACCTTCTTATGCTTCCCAGTTATGTATCGAATCGCCACGTTGCTGATTTTGATGTTCACGTCGCCTGGTGATTTTGCAACGCGGACTCGGATGTTAACGTCTCTAACACCGCCATTTGCAGCTTCAAACTCCAATTGGGCAACTGCTTTTGCTACTACGGCCTCAAGATAGGTGATCCCTGTAGAGACGCCTTTCTCCCTTGCCACACAAACTTCTTTGACGTCGTCTAACCCGACGGGGGGAATACCCAGTATGTTTCCGTCGTAGACGTATACCGTGTTGAATGCGGCGTTACCGAGGAGTTTGGTATTCGGATCCGTTTCATATAACGTAACCTCTACCTCTTTATCCAGAAGCCTCCCCCTGTAGGCTACAACTTCGCAGGGGCTTGGCCTTAATGCTTCAGCCTTTGCCTTGGCTACAACAGCTTCATAGACCTTCTTTCCATCATCTGTCGCAGGTTCCTCGGATATTCTTATCATATGTGCAAGTTCAGCATCGGTAAGTATCCACTCCCCGTAGAACTGTGGATAAACTAAAGCCCTAATGTCTCTGGTTGCGGTTACGAGCATACCAAGCCTTTCAATACCTAAACCTATGTTAAGCACAGGGAACTCAATGTCGTAGTTGCTCAAAGCAATTGGGCTGTAAAAGCCTAGATCCGCAACTTCAATCCACTTTCCAAGTCTTAACGAGTTAACGAAGACCTCATGTTCAGTTTGTGGAGCATAGTATTTTGAAGTAGTCTTCTTCTGAACGAATTTTAGCTGTTCAAACCCTAAGTTCTTGAAAAGAGTCTCTGTGACTCTTTTTCCATCCTCCAGTGTGACCTCTTCATCAAGAATCACGCAGCTGGCTCCTAAATGGGTTCTGAGATGGGTAGCATCCTCGCTTTGCTCCCTACGATATCTCATACCAATCGAGAAGAGTTTTAGAGGGTGGCTCATCCGATGTTGAAGCACGCTCAATGTGTCAAACCAAGCGCTTGTTAGATGTGACCTCAATACCATGCTGCTTGGTGCTGGTTTAAGGCTGGCAAACTCTGGAAAGACTTCCCTGAGAACACGCATAGCGTTGGAGTCTGTTGTTTTTAGGTTAAGCATGAATCTCTCAACAAGGTCATCTGCATCTACCTTTCCACGCTTGTAGTCACGTAGCAGTTGCTGAATCGCTTCAATACCGTCTTCGTCTAGAGGTATACCTAGAGCTCTAATCCTGTCACATTTATCTCTACTAAGGCCTATGTCTGGTCTGGGAAGGGCAGCAAGATAGTAGCACCTATCAAGGATTATAGGTGCCTCCGGACCGTATTGCCGGTATACATCTTCCTCCTCGACTATTGTTGGCAGAAGTACTTCATCAAACCCCATACTAAGGAATGTTGCCCTAATCTTCTCTGCAAGCTCAGAAACAGGATGGCGCTTCCCAGATCCCTTGAGTGGCAATCCTCTTCCTGAACTAGGAATATACTGTAAGGCTCGCAGCCACGCCTCCTCAAAACCCAGTTCCCGCACATTCTTTAGGATCTGTTTCGAATCAAATTTCACCTTTGTCCACCACAATACGTTTCTCCAAAAGCTTAAGGGCCCTCTCTAATGAACCTCGACGCTGCTCCCAAGACACATCGCCAAGTGTTAACTCTATCAGGTGGCGTGCAACATCCATCTTCCGCCTCAGCTCTGAAAACATAGGATAGAAGTCTAGAAATGGAAGAAGTTCACTGTAGACCTCCTCCATCAATAGAAGGCGACGCTCAGCTACTCCAATTTCTCCCCTTCTGAGCGCGTCTAGAGCTGACCTCCTTAACTCCCCTATGCAATCAGCCAAGCCAAGAATATACGGTATCGTAGGCACACCTATGTCTCTTGGCGATGGAAACTCTTCACCTCTTATCGAAGCAAGTAGAATCATTGCCTCAGAATACTCTTGATAGGCAGTCTTCACATAGCTGGCCGAGGGATCCAGCAGGAGTTTATCAAGTTCCATGAGGATCTTCTCAGCCTCGCTCAGCTTGGATACGGCTTCTTGAAGGTCTTGGCGGTGCATAGCCATCACAGCCTGCTTAGAGAAGAGGACAACTCTCCGAGAATATGCCTGTGCCTCATCAAGTACTCTAGCCTTCTCTTCTATTTCATGGAGCAGGGTAGCCATGACATCCTTGAAGGGCATAGGGAATATTAGCCTTGAGTCCCATATCAAAATTGCTGAAGCAAGAAATATAGGAGCATGAGAAGTATAGCAAGCAATACAGATTTGTCTGGTTTGGCCTTAAGTTGAACAGGGGCATAGGAATGAAGTTAATCGACTCCCACGCACATTTGGAGGGCTTTGTTGACATACCTGCTGTTATTGAACGAGCAAAAGCAGCCGGAGTTATCCGTGTACTTGCTGTGAGCGCGAACCTAGATACTAGCATAAAAGCACTTCAACTGCAGAATGAATATCGCAGTTTCATAAGTGCACTAATTGGCATTCACCCCCTAGAAGCAGAGAAAGACTGGGTCGCAGCTCTTAGCTTCATTGAGAAACATCTAGACGAATGTGTTGGCATAGGAGAGATAGGGCTTGACTATTGGACAAAAATTGATGTCAACCTGCAGAGAAAGATATTCACAGCTCTTCTCAGGGTTGCCTCAGCAAACGATCTTCCTGTCAGCATACATTCAAGGGGATCTTGGGATGACTGTTTCAATCTACTAATCGAATACGGGATCCGCCACGCAGTCTTCCATTGGTACACAGGCTCTATTGAGACTCTCAAGCAGATTCTGGATAATGGATACTTTATATCAGCTACCCCTGCGGTTGAGTACAGTAAAGCACATAGACAGGCTATAAGGGAAGCCCCTCTTGACTCGCTACTTCTTGAAACAGATTGCCCTGTCAAGTATCATGGCAAGGAATCCGAGCCAGCAGATGTAGCAAAGACATTGACCTATGTTTCAATGCTGTATGGTTTATCCTCTAAGATAGTCGCAGAAAAAACTACTGAAAACGTTTACCGCCTCTTCAAAAGGATGTAAGATAGCTTAGGCTTTAAGCAAGAGGCGTTGCTAAAAACAGCTGGTATAGCTAACTAGGTTCATTCATTCAACCAGTCTAAAAAGCAACCCACACTATCTAAGAGAGGACTATCTCTAGATTTCCTTGTTGTAAAACCAGAAGTAATCTGCCCCATCGGGTTTAATCTTCAGCTTCTTATCCCAACAGCTTCTGCAAACCATTGAGACCCGGGGATAGTGGCCTTCATGGTCGATTCCATTGTCCTTGACTATTTTTTCGAGAATCCACCCGACAGTTACCACAACATTCTCTTTCTTTGAGTCGGTAGTTCCACCACAAACAGCACATGTAAGGTTCATCTTTGTTCACCAAATTGTTGGAACAAATAGTCCATGGCGACCGAATATAAGGCTTTTGAAGCCTCACATTAGGCTTGACCTTTGACCCGCATGACACGTCTCTGACCAGAAACGTCCCAGTACTCAACCTCGACGCCTGGGCTCAACCTTGCCTTGACCTCGTCTTCCTGAGGCATTGGAACATAAAAAACATCATATGTCTCAAGGTCCATGAGCTGAAGCTGGCCACCTGCAATAGAGACCACCTGGCCACTTCGTTTGTCGATGATAGGAACATCTACCCTAGCGTCGACTGGACATACTATGCTTCTTTTTGCACCGTCAAAAATACCGATACCTACAATCCGTGCCTTAGCTGAACCATGCTTTCCAGGCTTGGACTTCTCATACTCTACGATTCGACAGGGAACATCGTTTATGATAATGTGCTGGCCAATTTTTAAGGTTCCAACTTCAACTGGTCTGCTCATAGAGTTCACTCTTATGCGTAGATGAATACTCTTCCAAGATTCTTGACTTCTATTAATGTTTTGGAAGATTAAAGATAGCCTGCTCTTCTCATAATTCTTTTGGTTGCAACGTAGGCAGGCGATGAGGCAGATATATCCAGTAGCGCCCTACCCTCTAAAACGTATCTGGCCACCTGCTCATCAAATGGTATAGAGCCAAGAAACGGCATACCTGTTCTCTTGCTCATTTCCTCCCCTAACTCCTCAGGGAACCTATAGCCTCCCACGAGAAAGAAGTTCTTAAACTCAATCCCAACTTCTTTTATGATTTTGTATGCTCGAGTAACATGTAGAAAACTCTTTTGCGATGGGTCTACAACATCGAAAATGTCGTCAACTTTGGTGAGGACTCGCCTATTCAACTGTTCAAGCCCTGCAGGAGAGTCGATAAGAATATGCCTATACACCTTCACGATTCCTTTCATGGCACCTTTTAAAGCAGCGTTTGGAAGGCAGTAGCAGCCCTCTGTCCATTTAGTACCGATAGCCATCAGGTCGAAGTACAAACCCTCGTAGAGCCCCTCAGCCCATATTTTGCCCTCAATCCTCTCTGAGAGGGGGACACCAACAATTGTCCCGCCTTGCTCAAGGAATGTCGAACATATTAGTTCGGAGATCGAGGTCTTCCCAGCTGCCTCTAGGTCGACCCCCACCATCTCAGCTAGATTCTGGTCTGGGTCAGTATCGATGAGTAGCAGAGGTGTAGACTCGATCTCAATTAGGTACTTTGCCATCAATGCTACTAAACTTGTTTTCCCTGTTCCGCCTCTTCCCATTGTGACGACTATTGCCATGCCTCATTCAAGAGTATTGGAGCAGGAGGACTCTTTAACTCTACTGATTTGGGAGACTGCACCGTCAAGACCTAATTTATTATCGTCGCGAGCAGTCGTCCAATCTATTAATCTTAACATCCTTTTGGCTCTAGTTGTATATTAGACATAGAGTTATCTTATCTTGCCGAATTTGCTATGAAACGTTGGGCCGCTTGTACATCTTGCCGCAGTTCATCTTCCGAGGCCACACCAATCATGCAGGCCGCCACCCTCGCCTTTTTGAACACATACTCAAATGCCTCTTCTGGGGCAATTCTTCCCCCAGCCAAGGGTTTTATTGCTATAACAGAGTGCTTTGTATGCGTTAAAGCTTCAAACGCTTTCTTCCGGCTCGGAAGCATCAATGCTCCGATAGCATTTACTGGTGTAACATAGCCTGAGATAGAGATATTTGAATTTTCAAGTATAGGTATTGTAGAACCTGCATGATGAGTTCCTACAACTACCGGACAGCCAAGTTTCTCACGTGATGCTTCAACAACCTCCTGGAGTATATCTACCCTTCCTGTCAAAGCGAGGAAGTCTGTCTCCGAACCAGGCTCAACAAGTAGATTGTGGAAAGTTGACAGAGAATCAAGCATACAATCCAATCTTCTCCTATCAAGAGTCATATCCGCGATTTCTCCATCACTATAAGGCTTATTTGACCTAAGTGCTTTAGCAAACCCCTCCTTCCATCCGTCCCTACAAAGCAATATTGGGTCGTTTAGGTACTTCCCCGCTAGTTCACCATTATCTTTTGACTCAATACTGTAGTATGTAATCCATCTGCGGTAGTCATCAACTTTCTTCCCTCCTATAAGTAAAGGAATCATAAAGCATGATACCAGCCCTATCTCTACCTGAGTCTCGTCCATAACTTTCTGTAACACCTCAAAGAAAAGGCGAGAAAGACCTCCAATGATGGGCGGCATTACCCCGATAACTGTCAGACCATAGGTTGAGATAGCTTTTTTAACGACCTTGAACGTATTCTCCGGGTTCGAGAACCGAGTAAAGTATACCTTATTCATTTCGGGCCCCTGGTATGACTCTCCTAGGAAAGGAAGGTTCCCTAGAATCAGTCTAGGGAGTTGAACCCCTCCTATTTCTACAGTCGATGTTGAAGTTGCCTCAAGGTAACTTTTCAAAGGGATCCTCTCTAAATGGTGAACCATATTTGTCAACATGAACAAAGTCTTTCAAAGGCATCCTAGTAATGGGCTCTATAGGCTCCGCAGGGAATCCAATCGGTATTATGGCGATAGGTCTAAGATACTTAGGGAGGTTTAGAATTCTGCAAACCAAGTCATCGTGGAATGCACCGACCCAGCATGCCCCAAGTTTCAAGGCATTAACTGCAAGCAGGATGTTCTCGACAGATGCGGCGGCATCAAGTAAGCAGTAGAGTAGTCTACCTCTTTCCCCATACCGGCGGCCTGACCTTTCAGTATTTGCACATACTACAAGTACAAGTTGGGCCTCCTCAATGAACTTCTGGCCAAGGGCTGCAGCCGACAACTGTTTTCTTACTCCAGCATCTTTGACCACGATAATATCTCTCGCCTGACAGTTCCCTGCACTTGGTGCATGCCTTGCAGCCTCAAGTATTAGTCTAAGCTGCTCATCACTAACAGGCTTACTGCTAAAGGAGCGGATGCTTCGACGGGTCAGAATCGTGTTTAAGGCATCAGTTCTCACAAGCTCCTACCCCTTTAATTTTAGATAAGAATTCTTCTAGCATGCCCTCTTCTTCAAGTTTGCCAAGCCAGTCAACCTTGCCAACCTTCATTTCTCTCTCCCCTCGTAGAGCCTTAAGAATCTCGTTGACCACAGCCTCAACATCCATGTATGTAGTGTCGATTTCATCTACCTTGCCGGGTCCAAAGCGCTTCAACGCATCAATCAGGCATACATCAAGAGCCTCAGCTGCAAGATTCTCATCGATTTTGTTCTCACTATAACCCCTCTCTTTTAAGACGGTTTCAAGGCGAGCTGGGTCTTTCCTGAGTACGAAGACTGTTGGATCAATGTTTTTTGGTACTGCATCATAAGCATAGTGGCCATCGAGGATTATGTCCTGTTCAGCCTCAGTAAGGATCTGACCAAGTTTTTTTCTTAGCCTTTCCAAGTCGACGATAGCTGTGTCACGTTTCTTATCCCAACCTGAAATTAGTTTCTCCTCCATCACAAGGTCATTAATGCTGATGTATTTACCGCCCAGCCTAGATGCAAGAGCCTTTGCAACAGTTGTCTTTCCGACACCTGGAGTGCCCGTTATGATGATGACTTTACATGGCAATAACAGCCACCTCATATAAAGGTAATCAACACTTTTCTTAAAGACTCCCACGGTTTTGTAAAGAGGTTAATAACTTTCAGTAGCAGAGCAATATCAAATAATCTCAAAAGACCGGTAATATAATGGAATAGTGATGGCCATGTATCACATGTCACGAGATTGGTCTCATTAAAGGATAATTGGTAAAAAAGTAGTCATACATAGGTTCTTTCCTTGTTTAGATACTCAACCAGCCCACCGGAGGAACAGATGTCGAGAATAAACTTAGGAATCGGATTGAGTTTTTGCCCCCGCCCTAAGGTGATGTCTCTTAGAACGAGGTCTACTAAGTCGACCTCAACGAAGTCGCCGTCATTTACAATAGCCTTTTCCGGGATTTCAAGAGGGAGAACGCCCAAATTCACACAGTTTCTCCTGAATATCCAGCCATAAGAGTTGGCAACGAGTTTGACTCCACATTCACGGAGGGCTATTGCAGCATGTTCTCGGCTTGAACCACAACCAAAGTTCTTTCCTCCAATTACTACATCTCCAGGCCTCACTTGCTCCGCAAATTCTGGGCGTGCATACTTGAACACATACTTCCGTAGCTCACTAGGGTTACTTGTGATATTATATCTACCAGGGATGATGTTATCGGTGCTTACATTGTCACCGAAAACCCATGCACGCCCCATCACATATACCTCCTAGGGTCAGCGATCTTGCCTTCTATGGCGGTTGCAGCTGCTGTAGCAGGTGAAGCAATATATATGTCTGCTTTAGGGCTTCCCATTCTTCCCTGATAGTTGCGGTTGCTTGTTGAAACACAGACATCTCCATCACCCAATACGCCTAGGTGTCTACCTATGCAAGGTCCGCAACCTGGAGGCAAAACGATAACTGCGCCACTTTCAAGCATTGCATCAACCAGACCTTCCCTCTGGGCTTGACGGTAAACCTGTATCGTTGCTGGGGACACTAGGGTTCTTACATATGGGTTTGTTCTACGACCACGAAGGATGCTTGCCACTATACGAAGATCATGTATTGTACCATTCGTACAGCTACCCACAAAGACTTGATTGACCTCGCGTCCTTCTACCTCGCTCACAGGTTTCACGTTATCCGGGCTATGTGGGCACGCAATCAACGGTTCAAGTCTGTCTACATTGATTGATATTTCATCAACGTAATGTGCATCCTCATCTGGGATCAGGCCGCTGGCTTCATCTTGAAAAACCTGGGTAACTGCGGTACATTCAGAAGCCATTATCCCAATCGGCATCCTTTCGTATACATCCATTCCTCTCAGCGTTTCCCCACCGAACTCTAAGGCTTTCTCCTGTCCTCCACTAAGGGTTATCTCCTTAACATATGCCAAAGCAACGTCCTTAGAGGTCACACCTCTTGGCAATTTGCCATCTATCTCAATCTTAATGGATTCTGGCACCTCAAGCCATGTCTTTCCGGTTCTCCAAGCAGCGGCTATATCGGTTGAGCCCATGCCAAGTCCTATTGCCCCTGCTACCCCATATACGGGGGTATGCGAGTCGCCTCCAACTATTATACGCCAAGGCTTTACGTATCCTCTCTCAATCATCAAGGCATGACATATCCCGCATCCTTCAAAGAATCTTAGATTATACCTAAGGCAGAACTCTTTCATCTTTCTCTGGTTAAACGACGCCTCAGGATATGAAGGGGGAACGATGTGGTCGAAGACGATAACAATCTTATCTTTATGAATATTGTCGTCGACAAACCTCCCAAACGATTCTATAGCTAGCGGCGTAGTGGTATCATGTGACATAATGTAATCCACATCAACCACAAGCAGTCTTCCCTGCACACTACTCTTTCTCCTCAGAATCTTCTCGACAACCGTACTCAACTTATACCACTCTGCTTGCTACTCTATTGGAAGCGTCGTTGTCTTCACTATAACGTCTTTAAATCTATTCCTAACCTTGTCAACGGTGGCAACACCATCCAAGTCTCTACTCCGAGCTAGAATGACAACGTCTACTTCACCATAAACCTCATCAATATGGTCAACTTCTCTCCATTGCCCAACCTCTCTAACCAATTCATATGCGGGAAACTGTGGCTGTAACCTCAACATAATGTAGCAGCGTTCTTCTCCACGTATTATCCTCTGTACCTTTTCGATAGGGAGATCCACCCCCGTTTTATGCTGGATTATCTCTTTGACTTCCCATGGTGATAGTTCACGTTGCTTTAATTCTGAACGTGCCGCTACCGTCTCAGTAATCTCATTGATTAATGTTGGGGAAGCATCAACGTTGGCATATTGGAGGAGGCGCTCAATGACACGTTTACTCATTAAACGTCCTGCCTCAAATTTCACGTCATCTTTAGAGTCATATTGCAGCTTCTTCCGTGGGATGTATCCAGCTGCATCTTGTATAACTTGGGATTGATGTGTACCAGCTTTCTCGACAAAACACTGTGGAGACAACGGATGGGTCCATGGCAAAGGTATTCCTGTAGTGTCTGAAAAAACATCGTACAGCCAACGTAGCTTCTCTCTCTTCTCTCCTGTTTTTATGTGAAGTAAATCCTCAAGGTTAGCAACAAACTCATAGTGGTCCGTGATCCCATTTCGGGTTCCAAGGCCGAGGATACTAACATGTATCTCCTCTACTCGTGGAGACGTTGCAGCCTGGAGGGAATTTGCGAGAGCATTTCCATAGTCGTTATGGAAGTGGCAAGCAAGAGGGAGGTCTGTGAGTTTCGCCACCTCATTTATGAAGGGAAGACAGCGAGTTTGAGGCAGAATCCCACTTGTGTCGGGTATGCTAACCAGCGTTGCTCCAGCCTCCCTAACAGCCTTGAGTAGCCGCTGAAGATATTCCTCAGTATCTTCCTCTTCCCTCTCCTCGGGGCTGCCGAAGCGTGAGATGTCCTCAAACGTTACTCTACGATATATGAAGCCTGCTTCCTTAGCTAGGTCAAGTGTTTCCACAAAAGTGTCAATTACCTTCTGCCGTTCTAAGCCGTGGAATTTTCCCTTCCTATGAAGGCTTGTTGGAGCCATAAAGAGGGCGCAGCCTTTAGCATCGTACGATTGCGAGAGTTCAACATCAGCTTTGTAGGCACGGTACTGGAGTACCGCCGTCTTGCCGTAATTCTCCTGGACTACTGATACAGCCGCCTTCACATCATCTGGGTTGCCTCCGCGCTGTGGATATAAGAGAGGAAACTCTATCCGTGGTGTACCTATTTCAGCTAGGGCTTCCGCTATTCTAATTCTTGCCTCTTTGTTAAAGTAGACCCCTGGATGTAGCTCTCCTTCTCTGAGAGTAGTATCTAGTATGAACACCATCGAAGGCATCCCTTAGTTTGAGACCCGTGATAGAGACGAAGAGATATATATACATGTCGTAGAGAAACCTAAAGTATATAAAAAATATCGTAATGATTATACGTTTTATTCATTTCCAACTTCGTAAAACGAAGAGAGTGTTTGTAGTCTGAACTCCTTCAACTTCTCGTATAGCATCTATCGCTTCGTTCACTGAGCGGATATCGTCACCTGAGATGAGAGCCGATATGTCATACGGTCCTGCAACTTCGACAACGGAAACAACGTGCGCAATCTTGGCTATCTTCTCTGCAACCCGGGAGCTGGGAATATTTGGCGAAGTAGAAACGAAGACTATAGCTCTTGGACTTTCAGACCCTAACTCGATTGTGAACTTACGAATAATACCTGAATCGACTAGCCGCCTGACCCGTTGTCTCACAGCGCCTTCGGAAAGACCGAGTGTTCTTCCAATCTTAGTAAATGAAGCGCGAGAATCCTCCTTTAGAAGAGCTAGGATCCTACTATCAAGTTCGTCCATTGCATTCACCATTCTTTTAACATATCGTCTTCTTTTCTCCTCTTGTTATTTTCTTAGTCTTGAAGCTTTCACATTTACCATCTTCAAAATCAATAACCATTGGTCTTCTAGGGTGAAGAAACTGTTTATAGTCTCGGCGGGTTAATACTATTTGAATACGAGAGAAGGCTACTGTTCGAGGCATCCTGCTATAAACAATCTGATAAATGAGATTGTTCTATTTTTACCCACAGCCTTCGGGGGTTCCTGACATAACATCTCTTACTTTTTATGGTGGCGTTGGCGAGGTTGGAGGAAATAAGATCCTCCTGAAGGATGGAGACGCAAGCGTCTTCTTCGATTTTGGCATGTCCATCCAGATGAAGAAACGTTACTATTCGACACCCATGGTTGCTCCACGTAGTGAAAGAAGTCTACTAGCCTTTGGTATACTTCCCTCTATTGACGGTGTTTATAAATTTGACAATAAGAGGCAAAGCGTTGATGCAGTATTTCTAAGTCATAGCCACAGCGACCATGCCGCATATATTTCTTTTCTAAAGAATGATATTCCTGTATACTGTGGAGAAACAACTGCTACAATACTCAAGACACTTAACGAGACAAGAGCAGGCGGCTTCGAATTCAACCTAGATGACAAATGCTTCCGTACATTTAGAACAGGAGACACTATAAGAATTGGAAATATAGAGGTTGAACCTATACACGTTGACCACTCCGTCCCAGGGGCTTATGGCTTCTTAGCTCATACATCATCTGGTACAATAGTCTATACAGGAGACCTTCGTATCCATGGAGAACGCCCCCATATGTCTGAGGAGTTCATTGAAGCTTCATGTAAATCCAAACCCATTGCTGTGATCACTGAAGGCACAAACATGGTTGGAGCTACCATCTCTACGGAAGCTGAGGTCGCAAACAAGGTTTGTAGAGTGGTTCAAAACACATCAGGCCTCGTATTGGCCGACTTTGCGGTTGCGGATATAGACAGACTAAGATCATTCCAAGAGGCAGCGGAAGCATCTGACCGTAGACTGGTTGTCACTATGCGTCAAGCATACCTTCTCAGTAAGCTCAAAGTAGACCCACATCTTGAACTGCCGCAGATGGAAGATGGCCGTATACTAATCTACCTAAAGAAGAAGAAGCGATACTACCTTTGGGAGAAAGAAGTTATGAGCCAAAACAATGTTGTAGACTCAGAGAAAATTGCAGCGATGCAGAATAAGGTCATACTTGTCTGCAGCTACTACGACTTTGAGGAGCTCGTAGACATAAAGCCGCTACCTCAAAGCTGCCATATACTCAGCTCCTCAGAGCCCTATAATGAGGAGATGGAGCTTGAATTTGAGCGCCTCATAAACTGGCTTGTCTGCTATGGCCTACCGCAGTATCATATACATGTCAGTGGCCATATAATGCCTCTCCAGCTTCTTCAGATGCTAAAGAGAATAGGTAGCCGCCGAGTTTTTCTGATTCATTGTCAATATCCAGAGTTATTCGTACGATTCTTAGGCGTTAAAGAATTCGATGCGGTGAATCCTGAGTTGGGAAGAGAGTATTCCCTCTAGAGCTACTAAACGAAGAGTATATTAAGCAGTGATATAGTACAGTCCGGAGATTCGGGTGAATCTGATGGGAAAAGATAAAAAGAATAACATGATTAGTAAAAAAGAGAAGAAGCATAAACTTGCTAAAGGAAGGAAACATATCTAATCAAAGTTGGCTATATTATAATTTATAGTATAGACCTATAAGATGTTCTCGCAAAAGTAAAACTAAACTAATTCGTCTTGCTATTCACGTATAGTCGGCATCAAAATTCAACTGGCTGCTGCTCGTCGAGGTTAACTTGTACAATGTTACATCTCTGGCAGCGATACGCCTTAAGATTCTGTATCCTTGCAGGGCCTCGAAGTATCGAAGAGAATCCCATCGGTTCGGCTCCAGGTATGAGCATGCCTCTGCTAGCGAAGAAACCTGAAAGTTGCGCATTCTTTGTCCAGTATATCCCTTGGGGTCCAACCAGATACCCAGCCTCCATTGTTCTACCGCAACTTGGACATTCTATATTGGCTTCGGTCTTAAGCTGACTATGGCTAATAACCTCAGTAGCTTGATAGCTTCTTACCTTAGCCCCGGTTAACAGGTTGTAACGATAGTAATATAATACGGCAGCTACGGCAATAAGGAGTATTACAACAGTTACCGGTTCAAAGATGATTGACAAGAGGATCGATAATATCATTGCATTTCTATGTAATAAACTCTTGTAAATTGAGTTAGTAAAGGTGTTTCGAGGGGCAGAGTTATAATCTTGGTCTAATTTATTGGCCTCTCGGGGAAGATGTGTGGAGCTTATTACAATTCGTATTGAGAACCCCGAGGGATGTAATGTGATTCTAGGGATGACTCACTTTATCAAGTCTGTGGAGGATCTGTATGAGGCCTTGGTTACTTCTGTTCCCGGAATTAAGTTCGGTCTTGCATTTTGCGAGGCCTCCGGTCCATGTCTGGTGCGATATGACGGTACTGATGCAGAACTAATAGAAACAGCTAAGAAGAATGCCTTGGCGTTGAGTTGCGGCCACATATTCATAATTCATCTCCGTGATGCTTATCCCATAAATGTTCTTAACAGAATAAAACAAGTCCAAGAAGTTTGTAACATATTTGCAGCAACTGCTAACCCCTTGGAGGTAATTGTAGCTGAAACCGAACAGGGTCGGGGTATTCTCGGCGTAGTTGATGGCTTTAAGAGTAAAGGAGTCGAAACTGAAGCAGACATAGCGCATCGTAAAGAGTTTCTTCAGAGAATTGGCT
Source organism: Bathyarchaeia archaeon (assembly GCA_038826985.1). Classification (GTDB taxonomy): domain Archaea; phylum Thermoproteota; class Bathyarchaeia; order RBG-16-48-13; genus JAWBNY01. Next base: position 15,289 of record JAWBNY010000004.1, read on the forward strand.
ACAAGAGATAAGAAAAACATTCGTATATTGTAGGAGACAGCTACATCCAAGTTGGTTCACCCATAACATTACTTTTAAACATACAGTCTTCTAAAACATCGATCAAAAATTGAAGACAGCTTCTATCTACGATTCGAGTGCGCCATAGAGGCATTGATAGACACTTTCCATCTTCACAAACCTTTAAAGCAAACCTCAACAATGTTAAATTCAATAGGCGTAGATTCACATGTCATTTAGAGAACAACCCGCAGAGAACGTTAAGGTCGAAGGCCTTAACCCACGTTCACGAAGAGTCAATCTGACGGCAAAGGTAGTTTCCATGAATCCCGTCAGAGAAGTAGTTTCGCGAAACGATGGAAGTTCCCACAAAGTAACAGAGTTTCTTGTAGGAGATGAAACAGGAACGGTTCTACTTACCTTGTGGGATGCTGACATCGAGAAGATAAAAGAGGGAGATACAATCGATATAGGAAATGCCTATGTAAGCCTATTCAAAGGCCAGATGAGGCTTAACATAGGGAGATTTGGGACAATCTCACCCTCAAAAGTCAGCCTCAGTAAGGTGAATAAAGAAAACAACCTATCTGAGAAGACCTATGAGCAAGAGCGGAGATATAGCTTTAGCGGACAAAGAAGGTTCGGAGGAAGTCGGGGATACAGCGGTGGCGGCCGTGATCGTGGAAGCGGCGGATATGAGAGGCGGGGACGTCGCTAGTAAACGTTAATTACATCTTCTCACTAGTAGCTTCCTCCCAGTTTATAGTCCCTAAGTGTTTTTTGGCGAAAGTTGATGTTTAGAACTAAGACGAAACACTGGGCTGAGGCGATTGTAAAGGAGATCTTAGCGACAAAAGCACCTCCATACGTTATTGCTTGTGGAATTACGACAAGCGGTCCAACTCATATGGGTACTCTCTGTGAGTTCCTCTATCCGTCAGCCTTAGTAAAATATTTGAAAGATGAAGGGTATTCAGCTGACTTTCTATTCATCGGGGATATAATGGATGCCTTCGACAATATTCCGAAGGCGCTAGAGAAGTTTGTCTCTCTTAAGGAACATTTGGGTAAACCCCTATGTTTTGTCCCAGACCCTCAAGGCTGTTGCGCCTCCTACGGGGACCACTTTCTGAATGAGGTAAGAAGCCTAATGGATAGCCTAGATGTCTCTGCCAAGGTTCTTAGCGCAAAGGACCTAATTGTTCAAGGTTGCTATGACCGGTATGCAAGTATCTACCAGCAGAAAAGAGATGCGATAAAAGAGCTGGCTCAGAGGGTAGCAAAGCTTAGCGGTGCAAGTGAGTTGCCTGAATGGGTAGATATTGTAATGCCGATCTGCGAGAATTGTGGTAAGGTCGCGACTACACGCGTGCTTAGCTTCAACGACGACCTAATCGAATATGTATGCGACAAAGACCTGCAGTATACTAAAGGATGTAAGAAACAAGGTGTGATGCGGCTAAGGGACCACCGATACAAGTTGTTTTGGCGTCTAGACTGGCCAAGTAGACAAGACTTCCTGCATGTTTCAGCAGAACTAGCGGGGGTGGATCATCATACCCGTGGAGGTAGCTGGGATACATGTACAATGATACATAGAGAGATTCTTGGAAAAGAGCCACCTATCGGATACAGATTCGGGTTTGTCCTACTTCATGGAAAGAAGTATTCAAAATCCAAGGGTACAGGTATGAGTGTGCAAGAATTGCTTGAGCTAGTTCCTCCACCCCTCATAAAGTATAGGCTGTTCAAACCAGACCTCGAGGAAAACAAGGAATTCGACCCTACTGGAAACAACCTAATCCGACTTTACGAAGAGTACAACCGCGCAGCTGACCTCTACGAGAAAGGGTCATCTCATAGGTCTGAAGACAAGATGGTTCTGGCATACAGTCTTTCAACAGATAGTAGGAGATGGCGTGTAGATTTTGTTGACTTGCTGGTCAACTATCAGATATATCAAGAATGGGGGGCTGTAGCGGAGAGGCTTGGAGACAAAGAAGGCGTCAAGTATCTCAGCAAATATGTTGAAAACTGGATTCAACGACAATATTTACCAGAAGAGTTCGTTTTCAAGCTAGGAGGCAAGAAAGTTGACGAATTTGCAAGTGAACTGTCGATATTCAAAGATCGACTGGATGAGTCAATGAGTGACCTAGATATCCATAACCTAGTCTACTCATTCGCGAGAGAAAGAGGGCTAAAACCTGCCGACCTATTCAAGGCTCTATACTCCAGCCTAATTTCTAAAGAGTACGGACCAAGGCTGGGCAAACTAGTAAAAGCTCTCGGTGTGGCAAGAGTTAAGGAAATGTTGAGTGAACTCTACTCGTAATACACCTGCTTCTCAACTAAATACGGGATTCTTCTCAGCCACCATCCCGCTTAATAGCTGAGAAATAGCCCTATTTTTATTCTAAACCTAGGCATCAGTGTATAAAATATCTCATGTCACCAGTATATTGGAATAGAGCTGTCAATATGTTTCCTATGAATTGTATGAAGATGACATAAATACTACACTATGCGGTAGCTTTAAACGTATTCAGAACATATTCGGCCATTAATTTCGGGTTGAGACATTGCGTAGAAGAGGGTTCGAACCAAACAAGTTTGTTGAGACGCAGGTAAACAAGATCCGCGAGATTCTGGGAAACAAGAAGGCAATTGTTGCATGCAGCGGTGGGGTTGACAGCACTGTTTGTGCTGTTCTAACATACAGGGCAATAGGAGACAACCTACTCTGTGTTTCAATAGACACGAATTTCATGCGGTTCGGCGAGCCGGAAAGGGTGTGTAGGAGCCTTGGTAGCCCTCCACTAAGTCTGCCTGTGAAACTAGTGAAGGCAAAGGATCTGTTTATGTCCGCTTTAAACGGTCTTGAGGATGCTGAAGAGAAGCGGAAAGCCTTTCGGGCAACCTTCTACAGTATTCTGAGCAAGATAGCTGAACAAGAAGGGTGTGAATTCCTTGTTCAGGGCACGATCTTACCTGACGTACTCGAAACCGTTGCTGGAATAAAAACGCAGCATAACGTACTCGAACAACTTAACATAGACACTAAGGCGGAGTTCGGTTTCAAAGTCATTGAGCCATTGATATCTTTATACAAATTCCAAGTGAGAGAGGTGGCAAAAGTCCTTTCAATCCCAGATTCAATATGTGAACGCCAACCTTTCCCTGGTCCAGGGCTTTCAGTTCGAGTTGTAGGACAGATATCCCCTGAAAAGCTTGAAGTGGAGAAGAATGCGACCGAGATCGTTGAGAGCTTGCTCGAACCTCTCCAGCCTAAACAATACTTTGCAGCAACATTTGATGCATCAACGATAGCTTATCCAGGTGAATCAAGGATCAGAGAAGAACTTTGTAAAGCGATTAAGAACGCGGAACTAGACATAAAGAGCCTAAGAACAAAAGCGACTGGAATATGCAACGGCAAGAGGCTGTATGGCACAGTAATTCTTCTAAGCGCAAGAGACTCAAAAAGCAAATGCCTGGAAATACCCTACCGTACCCTCAATAGCATACAACACGCTATAACATCGTATGACCCAGAGGTGGCACGTGTACTCTATTGTATATCCGATAAGCCTAGGGAAGGATTGTGGCTGGTTGCCATAAGGGCGGTCGATACCAGAGACTTCGTTAAGGCAAGCGTGTCTAAAGTTCCTTGGGATGTCTTAAAGGAGATAGAGGAGAAGGTCACTAGTTCCTGCCCTACAGTAGGATCAGTATTCTTCGACGTTACACCTAAGCCTCCAGGCAGTATAGAGTTTGAGTAAAAGGGATCTAGATTGATCTCGAGGAAAGATATTGAAGAGGTTTTGAAAAAATATGATAGCAAGGCCATTAGCATAGGAGTACTTGGCTCACACTCCGCTGAAGAGGTTGGTATTTCAGCAAAAGCAAATGGTCTACCATGCGTTGTTGTCTGCCAAAAGGGAAGAGATGAACTCTATACAAGGTATAGTGCACATCTCTTCGACTATATCATTATGCTTGACAAATTTTCCGACATCGTTAAGCCTGAGATCGTAAAGAGACTTCAGAGCCTTAACACGATCTTCATCCCTAACCGTAGCTTCTCTGTCTACGTTGGATATGAGAATATCGAGGAACGATTCCTCATACCTCTTTACGGGAACAGAGCGCTCTTGCGCTTAGAGGAGCGGACAGAGAAAAGGAACCAATATTGGCTTCTCGAGAAGGCCGGGATAAAGACCCCAAAAAGGTTCAGCTCGCCTAATGACATCGATAGGCTTGTCATCGTAAAAACTCAGCAAAAGGCAAAGCCTCTTGAACGAGCTTTCTTTTACGCTACCTCGACTAGACAGTATTGGAGTAAGGCTCAAGACTTAATTAATAAAGGTATTATCGATAAGGATGGGCTGGAGAAAGCCATAATAGAAGAGTATGTACTTGGCCAGAAATATAACGCAAACTTTCAATCATGGGCTCTCCCCGACCTCTTTGATACGTTTGACCTTGTCGGCTTTGACGACCGTAAACAGACTAACCTTCACGGTCTACTAAGTCTACCGGCTAGAGATCAGCTGGATATTGATGTCCCAATTAGGAATGAGGAGATCGGCCACTACGGCTTGACTATGCGAGAGTCCCAGAAACCTCTAGTCTATTCTGCGGCTGAGTCCTTCTACCGAACATGTAGAAGTGAGGTACCTCCTGGCGTGGTCGGGCTTTTTGCTCTCCAAGGTGCTGTCGCATATGATTCTGACGACCCTGAAGGTAAACGCCTTGCTTTCTACGTCTTCGATGTCAGCCTAAGAGTTCCTGGATGTCCTTGTGTAGGTCCCACCTCGCCTGAAATGCGGAGGCTGACTCTGAAGTATAGCAATCATCTACGACGTCTTGGGCTCAGTCATTTTGAGACACCAATGGATCTGCCTATGCTTGAAATCATGTGTGCCAAGAACGTTGGTAGATTACCAGAGGTAGTTACATGATATCTAAGAATGAAATCGACAGCATTTCCTCTACATATGACCTACGAAATCTTTCAATAGCCACAATCTGCTCGCATTCAGCTCTCCAAATATTTCATGGGGCTAGACTAGAAGGCTTGCGGAGTATAGGTATCTGCACTCCTGACCGTAGAGCGACGTATGAAGCGTTTCCTCTAGCAAGACCAGACCAGTTCCTGATGGTTGAAAACTTCAAAGACTTACTTAAACCGGAAGCCCAATCGAAGTTAATCAAAGAGAATGCTATAGTTATACCTCATGGAAGCTTCGTAGAATATGTAGGAGCGAACAACATACTTGAAAAATTCAGTGTCCCAATGTTTGGAAACAGGCTGAGTCTTCTCTGGGAAACAGACAGAAGGAAACAAAAGGAATGGCTAACATCGTCTGGGTTAAAGATGCCGAAGGAATACAAAAGCCCCGAAGAGATTGATGGAAGAATATTTGTAAAGTTTCAAGGCGCAAAGGGTGGTAAAGGCTTCTTTGTTGCTGACAGCCCTGAAGAGTTTAACAGTAAACTTTCGCAAAGGATTAGGCTGGGTATAATTTCAGAAGAAGACGTAGCCAGCTTAACTATACAGGAATTTGTACCTGGGGCCCGCTATTATCCTCACTACTTCCGTTCAAGGATGGAGAATATAGGCCTAGGTTTGAAAACAACCGATGGAAATCTCGAACTTCTGAGTATTGATAAGAGAATTGAGCCTATCGATGAAAGCTATCGTGGGCTCCCAAACATTCCTGAAGAATTCTTCGACTATACCGTAACAGGGAACCTACCTATAGTGGCTAGAGAAAGTCTTATCCCGGAGATCCTAGACATGGGGAGATGCACAGTCGATACGTCCGCCGCTCTGTTTCCACCGGGTCTCATCGGTGCTTTCTCTTTAGAGACGATATATCACCCTAGCAGAGGTTTTACAGTGTTCGAGATATCTGCCCGAATCGTGGCGGGGACAAACCTATATCCGCTAGGGTCACCATATTCGGCCTATCTCTTTAATGAACCAATGTCTACAGGCAGACGGATGGCAAGAGAACTCAAAAAAGCTGCAGCCCAAAATGCACTTGACAAGGTCGTTTACTAAGTGTAAACTTCAGCATCTAACTCTTCACATCACTTGTTTGATAGGTCTTTCATAGAGCCATGTTCTAGTGCTATACTTTTCCTTCTTTAGAAGTTGGGCAAGTTCTTTCTCTTCCGCTGTCAAATTTCCAGGAAACGTCTCAATACCAAGGACTTTAGAGAAGGCAACTTTAAGTGAGCCCGCTACTTCTTCAAAAGTAACAGATCTACCAAGTTCTCTACGTATAGTTGTAACTCTTTCTTCAGCAGATTTGATTAGCTTATCGCTTATTTTCTCCTTAGAGACCTTCAACACTTTGAACATAGTCTTTATGTCCGTATCCACAAGGATGGTGCCATGCTGAACAATAACACCCCAGCGCCGCGTCTGAGCGTTTCCTGAAATCTTTTTTCCCTTTACATCTACGTCGTTTACTGGCCGAAAGGCAGCCTCTTTTAGGCCAAGCATTCTAAGTGCTTCAACGATGCCACCGCATATTAGTTCGTATGACTTGATGATATCTTTTGGAATCTTATGATGTTCTTCCTCAACAATTATGCTATAGGTTAGCTCACCCTCGTAAGCATGGTAAACTGCGCCTCCGCCAGTCATCCTCCTCACGACATCTATACCCAGATCCCTACATGCTTCAACATCTACCTCTTGTTCAACAAGTTGGAAATACCCTATCGAAACTGCGGAAGGGTTCCATCTGTAGAGGCGGATTGTGTTCGGCGACTTACCCTTCGACCTCAGTTGGCATATTGCCTCATCAATAGCCATGTTTGTGTATGCATCGTATATGTCTAGACCGATAACTCTCCATTTTTCAACCATCTTTTATCCCTATAAACAAGTTGTTCACTATGTTCTCTATGTCCGCAGGATTGGGTTTGCTAGGATAATTATATATCTTGCCTCCAGGACGTTCATTATAGAAAGGCCGGTTGCATCCAGGGCAGCCCGAAGTCATAAAAGGAAGACCGGTTTGAGCGACTTCAAGCACGAGGTCGTCTCTTATTCCAAATGAGACGAGATTCCCTGATGAATCAAATTCCATTGCTTTAACATCGGCAATCTTATGGGCTATCAGATACTGTGCCATCTGTATTCTTCTATATCTCTCGATGCTTGGCTGAGGGAGATTCTCATATTTGCTTCCTAGAATTGGCGTGAAAGCAAATAGGCTTGGATGAACACCCATATCAACCATCTTCTGTATAGTTTCAAGCAACTCATCATCACGTTCACCCATGCCTACGATTAGATGTGTAGTAACATGATATTTACCAAATATCGACACCGCATTCCTCAAAGCATGCATGGTCTCTGTCCATCGATAGGGTCCCCCGACAGCTCTTCCCTTTACCTTGTCGAATATAGATTTGCTAGCAGCGTCTATAGGAATTCCTATCCTATCTACCCCTAAGGCGTGAAGCTGCTCTATCTGTTTCTTCCGTAAAGGTTTGCATGATACAGAGATGGGAAGCCCTGTACAGCTCATAATTGATTTACATAAAGCAAGAAGGTCGTTGTATACATTGGGATAGTTGATGGTTTGAATACAGACTCTACGTATCTCTTTGTTTTCGATATTACGTATGGAGTTAATAACTTCACGTGTCTCGAATGTTGGCCAGATGACCCTAGATAAAAGATCTGCCTTGCTTAGACTCTCCCTTGCTTGAGAACAGAAGGCACAGTTGCCGATGCATTTACCTTGATAGTGGGTCAAAAGGTAGATCGTTGTTGGCTTTGCATCAAGCCTTCCTTTAGCTAAACCTAGAGTGATGGCTGAACCGATAGAAACCTTAACAAAGGCAGGTGGCGGACTATCTAGCAATCGTTATCCCAGCTGGTGTTTAAAAATAACTCTTAAGACAAATTGTTTTTGCTAGCCTTGCTCCACCGCTTAGCTGGAAGCGTAATCTGCTTCTCGAACTCGTACAGAAGCCTCGATACTACTATCCACGCGTCCAATCCGTTTGGATCGATGGAGAATGTATTGTCAAATAGTTTTGTAACAGAGTCAGAGAAGTGCCCTCTTGGAAAACCTCCAACGATGAGAACTGGATTATCAAAATGTATCAAAGATTTGATTACATCCTCTGGAGTTGACTTCCTCCCCACCACACTCAACGCTATGACCACGGAGGGGTCTACTCGTTGCAGGAGGCTATCAAGACTCTCCGACTTCATCTCCAGAAGAGGCTTACCTTCAGGAGGTATACGACGAATCCTATATAGTTGTTCCATTAGACCCTTGAATCTCTCGTAATTTCTAGGTAATCGTGTCTCAGGAGCGATAGAGATAACTTTGTCATCAATTGTATGTACATATACACGGAGCATAAGCTCCTTGTTGAGCGGTGTTCCTAAAGCGTTAAGAAGGCAAAAATGAACAATATCCGGCCTACCTCTCTTTTCCGCATTCTTTAGGAAACGCATTGCTGTGTGATGATAGGAGCGGTCAAGTATGAGGTTTCCTAGCTTTCTCTTAGAGGATTGATTTCGCTTTACAGATGGATGTTTTCTGAGATTTTCAGGTACTAGCTCCAACGCCGACTCAACTAATATAAGGGTTAGCATGGAGGGACTTCTCAGCCAATCATGAGCCAGGTTGGGTATTTTAAGTACCATGTTCAACCGAGATGGAAAGGACTTTATCGTTGTGTTGTTGATGCAAAGTTGGGGCGCTAGTTTCCCATTGTCTCATAGAAGGAGTTGTGGCTCGCGAAGTAAGTTCTACCAGATTGCATCTGAACGTATGTCAATCCTTCTCAATCTTGCGGTCAGTACGCTTCCAGAAAACCCTTCTCTTGCACAACGATATTTTTTTCTTGCAAGACA
>JAWBNY010000005.1:0-22099 GCA_038826985.1 Bathyarchaeia archaeon
TAGAGACTGTCAATTTAAGCTTGGCCAATAGGATAGCTCCATGAGTTTGGTTGGATAACCAAGAGCTTGGTTTATTAATGTTATGTCAAGCTGGTATGAACGTATGTCTCAGCAATTTGGTTGTTCAACCTGTAATAAACAGCTTATGAGCGTGTAGTTATCTTGCCACGTGCCTCTCGATGGAAGACTGAGTATGTTTGCACAGACGGATAATTTTAACCAGGTTGGGCATGAACTAAATATTACTTGGTTTAAGCAAGTCCACCATGATGTGTGAGAACATAGGAGCCTAGGCCCTGCATAGCGGTTTCAAAAGGCCCCCAGCCTGGTTGGCTCTTCCTCATTATTGCAATCAGCTCTTGCAAGATGTCGATATCGTCTTGGACAAGCTCTTTTCTATAGACTGTCAGTAGCAGATTAACATCTGTTTCTTTTACAGCAGAGTATAAGACGTCGCCTTCCTTGAAGTGTCTACCAACGATAGGCTCCTTCATAGAAACAGCAACTTCCATTCCTGCTCTCGCTTCCTCTATATTCTCGCTTTGCTCCTGAATCTGCATTATTTCACCTACAACTCTGCCATCGTTCCTGAGCATTTGGAATCCTTTGCGGATCCTTCCGGCTAAAACTCGAACACCAAAGATGGCAGGTTTACTCTTACGAAAGACACAGTTAGGGAGAACCATTATCTTACCAGGCAAAGTCATTGAATCAAGCTCTCGCTTTAATTGCATCTTACGTTCCATATCCGCCCATGTCTTATATTCTTCAATCAAGCGGTAGACAATATCGTTTACGAAGACCTTTACCCCTCTTATCCTGGCTTCTTCCTCTGCGTCTGGCAACACCTTTACGTTAAACGCAAGTATCACTCCATGAATCGGCGAGTCTTTCTTGACGAGACTTGCTTCAACCACCTCACGTCGTGAAACATCACCGATGTCTGCGTTATGCACTGGTATACCGTTGTTCTCAAGCTCCGAGGTCAAAGCCTCCAGAGAGCCTAGGGTATCTGCCTTTAGGATTACGCCAACTTTATCAGTTATTATCCTAATCTTCTCAACCTCATCGGAAACGGTTTTAACCATTTCCTCGATGGTTTGTCCTGGACCTACCGCATATAATGGAGAACCTGGAACAGCTCCTTCAATTCCTGGAGCGGAGATCTTCACACCTGCAGCCGCGTAGACGGACTCTACTGGCGTGAATTTGTCTCTTGGATCCCGGATCTCATCTAGCGGCTTTGGAAGGAGAATTGCTCTCACTTTGGTAACGATCGGCTGCTCTCTTCCTCCGACAATGATTGTGTCGCCCCGATGTAATGTTCCGTCATATATTATCGCATTAAAGGTCAATCCAAGCCCAGGCTCTTCTTTCACTTCGAGCACTGTGCCCTTGGCGGCTCCATCTGTTACTTCTATCTTCTTTGTCAAATACTGTTGAACTAGCCCGATTAGTATTGCAAGAAGCTCAGGTATCCCTTCACCTGTCTTTGCACTCACAGGGATAATGGCAACCGTCCTTGTGAAGTCGCTAACTCTATCAAATCGGTCTGCGTTGAGACCAATTCTTGAGAAGGTTCCCATTATGTTGTATAGACGATTGTCTAGTTCTGTTCGTACAGATGGACTCTGCTTTCTATATGACTCGATAAAACTCTTCTCCTCCATCGGCTTCCAACCAGGAATCAGATCGATCTTTGTTGCAGCGACTACGAATGGTGTTTTACGTCTCTTGAGTATGTTCACACATTCATGGGTCTGTGCTTCAAAGCCTCTGTTTACATCTATAACTAGCACAGCGATATCTGCAACCGACCCCCCTCTTCTACGGAGGTTTAAGAATACATTATGGCCTGGAGTGTCTATTACAAGGAAGCCGGGAATATTGATGCGTTCACTGATATCGAGTGTTAGAGCAGCCGTCATTTGTTTGAGTGTTTCTAGAGGGAAGAAGCTGGCTCCGATATGCTGAGTCATCATACCCGGTTCTCGGGCGGCTACAGTTGATCCTCTAATCTTGTCTAGGAGGGTAGTTTTTCCTGCATCGACGTGGCCGAGAACGCAAACGATCGGTTGGCGAATGGTCTGCACCATCTTGACTTCACCCAGACTTGTTCCTGTCTGCTCAGCTGTTTCCCTCCGACATTTGGACGGATTGCTTGGATCTTTATATCAATTCCGTTTCTATCTTAAGATTTAATTTTCTTTCTAGAGATTCAAGAATTCTTCGAATCATAATTTCTATATTTGAGGTTACATATATGTCTACGATAAGATTGTTTTTCCTGTAATAGTTGATAAGTGGTTCGGTCTGTTCTTTATAAACCTTTATTCTATTTCGAATAACTTCTGTGTTGTCATCTATTCGTTGTATTAGTTCACCACCACATTTATCACAAATTCCCGGTTTTCTTGGAAGTATGGCTGGAAGTTCGAATAACTGGCCATCAACAGTTCGTTTTATATCTGCTATGTTATAGATTTCTCCACATTTTATGCAGATTCTTCTTCCTGTCAATTTTTCCACAAGAATGTCTTCAGGAATATTCAAGACCAGCACAACATCAACCTTCACTATCCTGTCCAGTTCTTTAGCCTGCTCAACAGTTCTTGGATATCCATCTAATATAAAGCCTCCAGTACAGTCAGGTTTTTTAATTCTCTCCCTCAGCACCTGGACAGTTATTGCATCAGGAACAAGTTCACCTCTGGTCATGTACTCTTGAACCTCTCTCCCAATGGGTGTACCTCTTCTTGCTTCTTCCCTGAAGATGTCTCCCGTTGATATGTGCGGGATTCCAAGTATATGTGACAGCCTTGAAGAATACGTTCCCTTACCTGACCCTGGAGGACCAAAGATGAGGATTATCAAACTGACCACAACATTGTATTTTCCTTAGGGATTCAACAACCAGTTTCTAATCAGCGCCACTCTCTGTCCACTTGAGCTTCCTAGGGTCTCTCTTCAAGTTCAGAGAAGCCTTACGACACTTGCTTGAACAGAACCGTAGGATAGTTCCGTCATTACGAACATACATTAGTCCGCTACTCTGAAGGAACTCTCTACCACAGAAGTTGCACTTGTATGTCCTAGGCATCTCCTATTCAGCTCTAGTATGTTCCGCCTCGTCTTGCTTCTCGTTCAGTTTCTCTCAGCATGAGAATATCTCCAACCCTAACAGCGCCTTTGACATTACGTGTTATTATACGGCCCTTGTCGCTGCCTTCAAGTATTTTTACTCGAACCAACAACACCTCCCCCGTTACCCCTGACCTTTCAATCACCTGTATGACCTCGGCAGGTGTCAAAGATTTAGTGCTCAAGCTGTCCCTCCTTTCCTTAGATTTTCAAGCCTTTGCACAATCTCCTTTAGGAGCTCAGCCGCATCTCCAGGTTCAAGTATGCATGCTGCGGCAGAGGCTACGCTAAGCCCAGTTGCTTGGCCTAAACGGGACTTACTAGGTACGAATACGTACGCTATTTTTCTCTCCTCGCAAAGCAATGGAAGATGTGCAACAACCTCCGGGGGCTGGACATCCTCTGCCACATAAACTAGTTTAGCAGTTCCGCGTTCGACCGCTTTCGTAGTCTCGTTTGTGCCCCGTTTGATCTTGCCCGTGTCTCGTGCTACTTGCATTGCCTCATAGGCAATGTCAGATAATTCTTTCGGAACATTGATCTTTACATAGAATGGTTTTGACATGTTGCCTCATCCATCTTCTGGTATCATCTGGCAAACCGCTGGTATGTTGGAAAACTGCAAACTTGAGTTCCCAACAGAGCGGCGGGCATGTTAGAGCGCTGAGTGTTCTATAAGTCTTTTTCGGTTTACAAGAATCCTCACGCTTTTGATGCTCGTCCTTCATGCTTCTTTGAGAATGCAGCGTAGAGTGGAAATGAACAATTTTACTTTTCACTTCTTCCAACGGTTAACTCAAAAAGATAGAGATATCAACTCTGACTCTCAATCCTTGGAGCCAGGTAGTATTGTAGCTTTCCCCCCTGTGGCAGTTCAAAGTTCAATCTTATCGGCATGTCTGTTGAGAGGTCGATAGAAACCACCTCCGAAAGGCTTGTTGAAGCTTTTACCATCTCGGATAGATAGTTGAGGCTAAAGGTCGCTCTTGACGGCTCCGACACTTCTAGGCTAAGAAGCTCCTCTGTTCCTTTTTCAACAGTGATTATAACGTTCCCTACGTCTCCAGTTGCCCTCATTAGTAGTCTCTCACTAGATATGTCGAAGGTTATGTGGTCGCTCACCGCATGTGCATCGTCCAGAGCATTTCTAAGAAGCTCAGTTGTAAGCCTGGCAGATGCGTTGAAAACTATCTTTGGTGTGGGTATATCCTCTGTAGATGGCTCCAATGTAGCCATACCAAATGTGCGTGTATACCTGCTCTTCAGCACCATGCTCAGCCTGGCACTCTTTGAGTCAAAGCCAAGTTCTAGAGACTCATCTACGCTTACACGTCTTAGAAGCTTAAGCATCTCTCCAATGTTTATGCATAGTTTGGTTGAGACATCACATACATATTCTTCAAATATTGTACTAGGCCACTCGAAGTCAACCATTGCAACATGCGACGGATCCATCGCTCTCAGTTTTACGCCTTTTTCATCAAAGTTGAAACTTGCCTCGTCGATTAAAGTAGATATTGCTGTGATAAGGTTCTTCCACTGCCTCGCGTCTGCCATCTTCACTTTGAACAAGATTTGTCTCTCCAAGTCATTTGTTCTCTTTGATTCTACTAAGGTGGTTACAGATGTAATAGATAAGAATTGGGCTGCCTTCGGAAACTACCCGTTGCTTGCAAGACCACAATAAAGAGTGTGAGGCAACATGCTTTATGAGGCCTGGTCTGGCTCTATCAATTCTTCCATGGACATGTTCAGGATTTAACACAATTTTGTACGAGGTTAGATTTTGCTGTGTCTAGGCCATCTCTCGCCACGTGTAGCCACATTGTGTACACCTAAAAAACTGAGTTGGTGCTTCATCTGCGCCTCTTGTCTGAACCATCCACCAATTTGCCTCACGGTTTCCACATCTTGGGCACTCCGTCTTGGCAGTAGGCATCGTCTGTATTCTAGCTTCTTGTTCGCCTATGACTGCTATGCGTTCTTGAGGACTCTTATCCGTAAGTCTTGCTGTGACTAGTTCCTCCTTCTCTGTATCCTTACTGTATCCACATTTTGCACATACTAGAACAAAACCGCTTTCTGCTCTAGAGCCCTTCCGACGGAGCACCAACCGTGTTTCACAGTTTGGACAAAACTCCATTGGTACCTCATCTTTTGAAAAGGGCACACCGAGGAGTTGCTTTTATGTTTATTGGAAAACATGGTGTAGACTCTTCTACACCCTGAACTTGCGCCAACATGTGTCAATGTTAGTTAGCTATAGGAAGCATCCGTCCTGTGCACTGGCAGAGACCTGATGCAAGTATATGTGCAACCCGCAGAGGCTCAGGAAAGTTTGCTCTTGTTGACGTTATTCTGACGATTCTCTCCGCATCATCTTTTGATACCCCCGCCGTATGCATGAAAAGTGGTGTTCGTCTGACTTGGATCTCGAAAAGTTCCCCCGCCTCCTCGATGTCTCTCCATCTTTCTTCCCAATCAGGGAGATTTTTCAATGCTGCTACAACTTCCTCGTTTGAGGGCTTTTCACGGGTTAATGCTATTACAGGGAGCTTTGTTTTCTCGAAGAGGAGACGTATGTTCACAACGTTGAATCCGGCTAACATTATTGAATCAAGCATAATTAGACGTAGCTGTTTATAGTGACTTGAGCTTTTAACCATCTTAGCTATCTGTTCTGTCGAGTCTCTGCCGTCTACTGCGACATCTGTCCCCATTACTCCGTCCAAGCAAATCCCTCCTCTGAAAACTACTCCTATCACATTCACGCGGCCACCTTTAAAGGTCTGAAAAGCACAGTCGTCCACGCCTAGAATACGTATCTCCGACTTAACGTTTCGAAATCTGATGGGTTCTAACATTCAAGTCTCCTACATATTTCATTTACTGCTTGCTTGAATGCCTCTGCATGGTTCTCAGTGGATTTGGATAACAGCGAAACAAGCTCTCCAATTGTAATGACCCCTGAGAGCCAGGCATAAGCTGAAAGTGCCTCGACAGCGTCTGCTTGGTCATGAACTGATGTTCGTAGGGGTAGTTCCCTCTTAAGCCTCGACATCTTAAGCGCTGATGCTAGAATCCTGCTGGGTACTCTTGCGTTCACCCCTTTGCCGTATTGAATCGTTTGCATTAGCGAGTATACGAGGTTGAGGAACACATCGCCCAGTTTTGCTAGGTCGGGATTTACAAGTATTTCTGAGAGACTCATCTGTCTGAGTAGGAGTCTAGTCCTTACTCTCTCTGTAAGATTTGTCTCGCTCATTTTTCCAAGCTTCTTTGAAGGATTCCTCTATCTCGCAAAGTTCCTGCTTCAATTTTCTACCAGCATCTATCAAGGCTTCCAGCGGGTTACGTTCACCTTTTGTTCTTATGAAGAATACTGGCTGAGAAGTCAATGGATGTTGAATGTTATAGCCACTAAACTCGACAGTCTCGTCCTTAAGTAAGGCGCTTTGAACAGCATTGCAGAAGGTGTGTCCTTCCCCTGCAAGTTCAATTTCAAGTTCATTTTTCTTGCATTCTAGGATATTTATCTTCATATCAACCACCCACTTGAATGTCTACCGTAATCTGCGGCAACCTTCCTCCTAGCAGAGGCCCCGCAGTTTCGACATCTCAATCCGTTTCTTTGACGGACAAGAGTTCCTCCACAAATAATACACGCTGCCTTAATAACTCCCAACATGTCATCACGTGTAGATAAATGAAGCTCACGATTCTTTGTACTAATGACTTTAGCCCTGAGTAAGTCTCCAATTTTTATTACATCTGTTAGGTTTCTAACATATGTAGAACATACGTCAGAAACATGCATGATACCCGTGAAAGGAGTGTTAAGCTTGATGCCGTCTATCTGTTCAATTCTTATAGTGGCCGTCTTATCAGACGCGGTGACAACCTGCCCGATGACGATGTTTCCTACCTTGGGTATCCTGGGGGAATGGGTCAAGCTTGTGACCGCTATTTCTCGGCGTTCCATGTCAAAAGTCAATGTACCTGTGTTTGAAGAGAAGATTTCACCGTTCTGCGTATAGGTGCCTTCTCCTGGCAGAAACTCCTCGATCACCCCGAGCTTTTCTCCTGGACAGACGAAGGTTCCCGCCCTCCTCGCCTTTAGGGTAGACGTATCTGGTTCACCTCGTTTCCAGTCTCAGACGATGCTTTTTGACAATGCAGCCTACAAAACTTGCCCAAGATTAAGCTTTCTCTCTAGACTGCTGAGAGGATATTCTTTTCTATCCTCGTAAATTTGGATGGGCCTTTGCGATAGTAGCTCCTAAGATATGACCCTATATAGATCAACAGGGATCCTATAGGTTCTTGCGAGATGAAAGCTGTAGGTTTTTGGTATCGTGATTTCTAGCTCAAAGATGGCATCTATCTGGGCGCCCATTCTTCTAATCTTCTCTAGCAAAAATGCGCGGCTTCTTTTAGTTCTTTTATGCAAGGAATAAATTACCCTAGACAGCTCTTTAGCTCGCTTCAGGAAAGCAACGTCAGCCCCCCGCATTCGTGTACCGAACGGAGGGTTCATGATTGTTGTATCAAATCTTCCTCTCAAAGCTACTATGTCTCCCGCTATAAAATCGATGTCGAGTTCAAGGCTCTCTGCGTTCTTCCTTGCAGCTATTATGCTTTCTTTGTTGATATCTATGCCAACAACTTTCCTGCTCCCTAGAAGTGCCGCACCGATTGCCAGAATACCTGAGCCGCACCCGAGATCCACAACTGTTTTTCCAGCAATATCGTGGTACCTTTCTTCAGCGATGAAGAGAAGTTCAGCTGCAGACGTAGGGTCAAGATCATATGCCTCCAGCTTCAGGATTGGAGATGGGCTGCAACGTAGTTTGGAGAGAGTTAACTCTAGCTGTCTCTTCCTCATACGGAGACCGCTCATACGGCCTAAAAGGAGCTACTGCATCATTCTTAGGTCGGATTCTTCTCTTTAAGCGGGGTTACTACTATACTACCCGTGATTGGGAGTTTCTTTGACGCTCTCTTCAAAGCTTCCTTTGCTTTTTCAACACCTGCCTCCATTGTATATATAGCGAGGACGGGTTGCCCTGCACTTACCTTTGCCGCTCTGTCTGTTGGACGGCCAAAGGATCTTCTCATTCCTTGGCTCAGTCTATCCGCGCCTGCAAAGCCCATGAATTTATGTGCTCTTACTATTTCGTGTGGGTAGATGAGAACCCGAATTAGGAATGGTGTACCTGCCAGGGTAGAAACGACCTTATTCGAGGTTACCCTAGCCGACTCAAGAGCGCTTCCTTTGATTTCTGCTGAGTGTTCTGCAACTAGAGAGATAGCATATTCATAGTCTGGACTGGGGTCTCCAATAACGAAGCGTGTTACCTTTGTTGGAGGTTTGCTGTGAACATATTCCTGCCGAGTGTAAGACATACTCCCAATCCGTTTAGGCATTTTCTTAGACCCCTTTCTAGACACGCTACGGACACTGACTGTAATACTTAAACATTCCCGGCGCTACATATTGGTTTCGAGCTTGCGAACATTAATTTTCGCTTCTCTCATCAATTCAAGGCTAAGCGTATCTGGATAAGATTCCTTGTAGATGACCTCTCTGATCTTTGCATTAATTATTAGCTTGGCGCATAGTACACATGGTTGGTGGGTGCAGTACATACTGGCACCTTCTGTACTCGTTCCATGCAATGCCGCTTGAATCAAAGCGTTGGCTTCTGCGTGTACACCCCGGCACAGCTCATGGCGTTCTCCAGATGGGATATTAATCTTCTCTCTTAGGCAGCCTACTTCTTCGCAATGTGGTAGACCGCTTGGCGCTCCATTGTAGCCTGTACTGATTATGTGCTTATCCTTCACGATGACAGCACCAACTTCCCTATGAAGGCACGTCGAACGTTTTGCAACTGTGTGGGCGATCTCAATGAAATACTCGTCAAGCGATGGTCGTCTGTGTTTTATGTTCAACAACTATACCTTCGAGCCAAATTCTTGAGATTCCAGATTCTATAGATTATACATATCTGATCATTAGTATTTCTAGATATCCGCTTAAGATTAGCAGTGAAACCGCCACGATCAGGGTTATGAATAAGTTTTTAACCTCCTTTCTTAGGAATCGGAAGATAATGCTTAGTATTAGCATTACCCCCTCGCTTGATGCAAGACTATAGGCTGTAAATTCAACCCAAGCTACAGGGTTGATAAGGGTTAGTAAAAAGAACTCTGTGGCATCTATATACGCATTAGTAAGCGCGTAAGCTGCAAGCACATATCCTGTGTTAAAGCCTACCTGAGTCAAATATAACATTCCAAGAATTGGGATGAAGAGTTGTAGACATATGAATGTATTATTCATTATTATCCTCTCAGCGGTCAGGTTTTGACCTATCATCCCTTCGAATTCCTCAACAATTCTCCTTGCTTCTTCTATGGTCATTTTCGTCTGCGAACCGACAAAAAAAGTTAACAAGAACATTGTTAGGCTTATCAAGAAGAGGATAGCACGGACTCGTGAACTGTTCCTGACTATTCTCTTTGAAAGTGTCTTTTCCACAATTTCCTGTTGTGGTTGCATCACTCCACAGTTCGGACAGAATGTGGCATCGATCGGAATCATATTTCCGCAGAAACTACAGTATTTCTTTCTGCGTTGCTTGTTCTCACTCAAAGAAAGTAAGAATACGGGAATGTAGTTTAGAAACATTCGCTGCTCTCATTAGCTTTGGGTTAATTTAACCTTCCGGAGATAGCTTGGCTCAGAGTTTTTGGAAGTCCACTTTCTGTTGACTAGTAAACTTCTGTGTGGAACATTTATTGGACTGGAACTTAAAATCCGATGTAGTCCAAAAGGAATATGAATACCACATTAGATAATCCAATCATCGATTGGTGTGTTCACTCATGGATAAGATCCCTGTTGGAATCGTCGGTGCTACAGGCGTAATAGGTCAGCAGTTTGTTGTTGCCCTTCAACACCACCCTTGGTTTAGAATAGAGCTTTTAGCTGCATCGGAGAGGTCGGCCGGTAAAACCTATATTGATGCGCTAAGAGATGAGAGAACGAAGGCAATCCGTTGGTTCTGTGAAGGATGGCCAGATCCCGAGATTCTTGAGAAAACTGTCGAAAATTCATCTATGATGGATCTTGGGAAAGTGAGTCTAGTCTTTTCTGCACTAGAGTCCGACGTAGCTCGAGTGGTTGAACCTCGTATAGCCGAGAAGCTACCTGTAATTAGTACTGCCTCTGCGTTCAGATACTTTGATGATGTTCCAGTGCTGGTTCCCGGAGTGAATTCTGAGCATGCGATGTTGATAGATGTTCAGAGGAGAAAACGGGGATGGGCGGGCTTCATCTCGACGCAGCCCAACTGCACTACAACAGGACTTGTCATAACATTGAAGCCTCTCATGGATAAGTTTGGGTTAACCAGCGTAATAATGACTTCCTTACAGGCTCTGTCTGGTGCAGGTCGTTCTCCCGGAGTCATAGGTCTAGATATCCTTGACAACGTGATTCCATATATTGTCGGTGAGGAGGAAAAGGTAGAAACTGAAACGTTGAAGATCCTTGGCGAATTTAAAGACGGAAGGATTAAGAATGCTAACTTGAAAGTTAGTTCCACATGTACACGCGTCAATGTTCTTGATGGCCATACAGAGGTTGTATACGCTTCTTTGGATAAGCCTGGAACGCTAGAAGAAGTCAAAGAAGCGTTCTTAAGCTTCGGAAAGGATCTGGCTTACTCTAATCTACCTTCAGCTCCAAGACAGTTAATCATGGTTCATGAAGATCCTTTCAGACCTCAGCCGAGACTGGACAGGGATAACGGTGATGGTATGACTACAACTGTAGGAAGGATAAGGGTTGACAGGGTTCTCCAAAATGGCATCAAGTACGTTCTCCTATCACACAACACAAAGATGGGTGCTGCTAAAGGCGCTGTACTAATAGCTGAAACTTTACGCCAAATGAAATACCTCTGATTCTTTCTGTACGGCCATTGTTTGCTACTTTTAACTTCCGCCATAGCTATAAGCCATTTTCTGCGAATTCGAATTCCTTAATATATTGGTGTTACACAAATTTTGTATCTAGTAGCTTGTCTCTATCTCCTTCCCTTAGGGAAAGTTTGGCCAAGAGAATGGCTGGTGAGGTGATTCTATCCGATGCGATGGGAGCCACTCTGCGAAGATGGAGAGAAGCCTTCGGTATAACGCAGGTTGAGTTGGCAAGTAAACTCTTGATTTCACCATCTGTGATAAGCGACTATGAGGCAGGAAGGAGACGCCCGGGCTCGAGGTTTGTGCGCCGGTTCGTCGAGACTTTGATTGACATCGATGAGAGTCGTGGAGGAGAAAGGATGCGCGTACTCGTCGATGCCACCCCACGACTAGGGGAGGCTATTATCGATATGAAGGAGTTTGCTGTTCCTGTTAGAGCACATCTTTTAGTGGAGCAGGTTGATGGAGTTGTTTTGGCATGCCAAGGGCTTCTTGACAGGTATATTTACGGCTACACTGTGCTGGATAGTATTCGAGCAATCCAGACTCTTTCTGGCCCAGATTTCATCCAAGTTTTGGGAACCACAACCGAGCGTGCTTTAGTTTTCACAAAGGTTTCTACAGGCCGTTCCCCGATGGTGGCAGTCCGGGTTCAATCACTCAAACCCAAGATTGTCATCATTCACGGTTTAAAAGACGTTGACAGACTTGCTATTCATCTAGCAGAGCTTGAACAGATACCTCTTGTTCTCTCATTGAAGCCTAGTGTCGAGGCCTTAGTCACTGCGCTGAATATGCTCCATAGCAACCGGCGCTGAGGCAAACATGCTTATTATCCTCTAGAGACTTCGTAGTTGGATACGGGAATATCTTCTATGGGTGGTCTTCTCGGTGATTAGAGATCCTCTTCAACTAATTCTTGCCTTAACTACAGTGCTTGCGATAGCGTCGATATCTTTTCTCACTAAGGTGATGGATATCTATGGCTTTGTTTCAGGGTTTTTCATCGGATTAGTAATCCTCCTATTTGGGGGATGGTCCTGGTTTACCGTCCTTCTTGCCTTCTTTGTTTCTGCAAGTCTTCTTACTCGATACAAGTCTGAGTTAAAATATCATCTTGGTATCGGAGAGGGTGGAGCCACTCGGAGTTGGGAGAATGTGATTGCAAATGGTTCTGTTGCCGCGCTTTTTGCTGTAGGCTATGGCTTTACAAGTTTTACGCCTTTTGCTCTAGGATATCTGGGCGCTATCGGAACTGCTACAGCAGATACTTTTGCCACTGAGGTGGGTCTTCTGAACCCTTACGAGCCGAGGCTGATTACGGACTTGAGCCGTAAGGTTCCAGCAGGGACGTCAGGTGCAATATCCCCGTATGGCGAAATTGCAAGTCTACTAGGTGCAGGCCTAGTGTCTTCAATAGCGGTTTTGACAAACTTTCCTGCGTTGAACAAAGAGAGCACTTTCCTAATCGTTGTGACAGCTAGCTTCATGGGATCCACTTTTGACAGTCTTCTAGGTGCAACGGCGCAGGCTTGTTATCGCTGCACTGTATGTGGAAGCTTAACTGAGAAGAGAGTACATTGCAATGCTCCTACAGCTCATTTTTATGGGAAACGTTTTATCGACAACAACTTAGTTAACCTTCTTGCAACCACATTTGGTGGTGTTTTAGCTAGCGGCTTATACATAATTGTACATACTTAGTTGGGTTGCTCCAACCAAAAATAGTAAAAGAGGTTTAAAATATAAATAAAGCCATCAGCTAGCAAGATTCTTAATATTGTAAATATGAGACCTTAACGAAATAGCTCTTACCCACATATCAGGGTCATTGTTCGTAAGATGCTCGGAATCTTCCGAATCTTTGTGATTGACTCATCTAAGGTCTTCAGGTTGGTACACTCCACTTTGCAGATGGCATCGAACTCGCCATATACCGTCTGAGCTATACTAACACCTTCAATCTTCTTCAGTTCTTCTACTACCTCATGCTCCTTTCCGACCTCGGTTACAACAAGAACGTAAGAGGTTATCTTACTTGACATCTTTTTCACCTTCCAGGTATTGACTAAGATGGAGTGCTTTAACAGTTTTGGTGTTCAATACTTTTGATATATGAGGTTAGGGTTCTCTACAGCAGGTGCATCTTTACAAGCATTTTCTCTAGTGGTTTATACATGTCGGCTGCGCGGCTATTTGTCCACTATGATAATGTTCGTTGGCATTTCCTGAAGCAATAGAAGCTCAACAAAATTAATGGCTTTATTTTTCTTGTGTACGAAACGAGTTCAAGCAAGCTTATGCGATGGAGGTAAGTGGTGGTAGCTTGCTGACTTAAGTAGGTAGCCAAAAAATGTTTTTAGTGTTAAACAAGACTCATGCACAATAGGTTTGTTTGGGTATCCTTAAGCCGAATGGCAGCCACTCTTCGTATAATGGGCGACTCTGTGAATGGTGGATCTAGCCTTCTTAAAGCGTTTTTAATATAGTCTTGAACTTTAGGCAGACTTAAATGCCTTTTACAAGCATGCACCTGCAAAGGTTAGTATCTTGTTTTTTCTTAGTCAACTGCCTTGCCACTAATTCTGGTAGTCGTCTCCGTGTCATATTCATCGTTCAAAACCTACGATATGATTGGTTTGTCATATGCAACCCCTTGTTTGCATCTAAAAGTGGTCCATGAGAGCCTGTTTGTAGTCCAATTCTAGAGTCTATTTTTCAAAAAAATTAAAATATTACAAATATTCCAAAAAATAAGAAATCTTCTACCGGATGGTCTTAACTATGATTGACCTAGCAACCGCAGAATTCATTCAAAGGCTTAGACATTTCACTAGTAGATGGGGTCTTGACCAATGTGCTTGTAGTATATGGGCTATTCTCTTGGCTACAGGGGAACCGATGACGCAGGAGGATCTGAGGGAGGCGTCGGGATATGGCCCAGCATTAGTCAGCGGGGCTCTCTCTAGGTTAGATGAATTGGGGTTCGTTGCTACATGTGGGCGAAAAAATAGAAAGAAGCTCTATGTTGCTGTGTTCTCCTTCATGGATGCGTTGGAAAGTTTCTTCAAAAGACTCATTGACAATGAGGTGACTCCGATGATTTCAAACCTTTCTAGGCGTTTACACGAAATAAGCGACTCTAAACGTAAAGCTAACATGGAACGGTTGGTTGGCGAATTCGAGAAAGGAAGGCTCTTCATAACATACCTGCTCTCTACGATGAAGAAGCACAGAGATTTACCACTCGGAGAATTGCAGCAGGCTCTAAACATTTCTGCTGTTTAGAATGTCGGGAATATCCCCGCTGGGATGGGTAAAATTTTCCACGGGGAGATGTCGATGAAAGCCGGTTACAAATTCGTACTCACGGCTGACAGGACACTTATGAGTGAGTACGGAGGCAGTATATTTCTTGGATTCAGTGCTTGTGTACCCAAAGGGCTGATACCTGACAGACTATACTATTCGATGTTCTGCCCTTCTGTCAAGGCTAATGAGGATGGTTCAGCTGAGTTGGCTCCATGTGGAACGAGAAAGGTGGAAGCCTCTCTGATTAGGTATGGTTTTCAGAGAGAGAGTATCGTTGTAGCGCATCCGGATTATATAGGTAAAGTTGTGGGTTCGGAGACAAAGGTCGTTGGAATTACGGAAAACGATCCTCTTGGGATAGGCCCCGCAACATCCACCTTTACCCAATTGTTCTCTGGAGAGGCATACATGGCGTTGAAGTTCAAAGAGCTTCTTAGCCACCCAGCAATTAAGAGGTATCGTCCGAAGATTATTGTGGGGGGGCCTGGGGCATGGCAGCTTGAGGACCCTAAACTGTTGGAAGATCTCGGAATCGACTGCGTTGTAGTAGGAGAAGGAGAAGCTGTCGTTGGGCCGCTGTTCGAGCGTGCCGCTAAGGGCGAGACTTTACCAAAAATAGTTTATGGAAGTGTAGTTCCTGAAGACGAAATTCCTACGATTGTGGGTCCGACGATTTCAGGTATTGTTGAGATTGCCAGAGGCTGTGGTAGGGGGTGCAGATTCTGCATGCCCACGATGCGTAATTACCGCTGTCTTCCATTAGACCGCATCCTTAAGGAAGTGGAGGTTAATCTTCAGGTTAACAGGCAGCCTCTTCTCCATGCTGAAGACATATTGAGGTATAAGGCTAAGGGACTTGAAATTAACTACGAGGCCGTTACTGACCTATTTAAAGCAGTTAAGAACTGTTCAGGCGTCAAAACGGTTGGAGTAAGCCATTTCGCCCTCTCTTCGGTTGTAAGTGCACCGGGACTTGTGGAGGAGATATCAAACATACTTGGGTTAGGCGAGAACGGTTGCTGGCTTGGAGTCCAGACAGGTATTGAGACAGGTAGTCCACGGTTGATAAAGGAACATATGTTGGGCAAATGTAGGCCCTTCGACCCAAAGGAGTGGCCAGAAATCGTTGTTAACTCTTTTGAAGTTCTCTCCAAAAACTATTGGGTTCCATGTGCCACCATAATTTTAGGCCTTCCAGGAGAAGAGGAGGAAGACATCAACCTCACGATAGATCTGGTTGAAAAATTAAGAGGCTTTAGAAGCCTTATAGTTCCTCTCTTTTTAGTTTCTACAGGTGGGTTGAAAGGCAGGATCGAGTCCTTCACAATTGAGAAGATGACGCTGGGGCACTCCGAGCTCTTCCTCAAGTGTTGGGAACATAATTTTCACTGGACTCAAGTCTTATTAGATGACCTCACGAAACGTAAGAAAGGTAAACGCATGCTTAAACTCCTCTTATCCTTTGGCATTAGATATGGAGAACGGCTAATTCATGAATGTCAAAACCATTACAGCTATGACTTGCCACGGATGGTAAGCGATGTCAGAAACCGCAAAAAGGTTTTAGGTTCTCTACCTAATCGTCTGTTCGGTGGGATAATGAATTTCCTTGGTTAAGCAGGACGATAATGCCCCATGAATGGACATGTGTTGATCTATTACTCAATGTAACTAACTGTGTTACAGGAAATCAATTTCAACAGATCTTAGTTTAGCGTGATAATGGTTGCACCGACGACAACGGCTACACAGCCCATGGCAACCCTTCTGTTGACGGTATCGGAGCCTCGAAGAAATAGAAGGCTAAATAAGAGAGAGAAGAGGGGGTTGGTTCCAATTAGTGCTGATACCACCGAAACCTTTCCGAAAAGGAGGGCAGCAAACATGCTCAACCATCCTAAACTTACGATAATTCCCGAGCCCAAGAAGTAGCCTATGCAGCTACGTTGTTTATCTATCCTACATCGGTTCTTCCCTAGAGCTAGATAGCCACATAGGAACGCCAAAGTTGATAATGCTCCGACCAATGTGCCAAGAATAGGCTCAGGCAATACCTGCAACCCCAGCTTTCTGAAAGACGAGGATGCTCCATAGAATGCTGCTGCAAGAATGGGAAAGGCAAAGGCTCTACTCAGCCTTAAACTTCTTCTGCTGATGCAGCTTGTCAACGCAACTCCGGCTACCACAAGCACTGTACCAAAAACAATCCCTATTGTGACCTCCTCTCCTAGAAGTAGCATAGCGAATACTATAGAGAACAGTGGGCTTGAGCCAATGATTGAAGCAGTCATCGGTACGCCCAGCAACTCAATTGAGCTATAGTTGCACAATCTGCCTAAAGCTGAGGCAAGTATACCTGACGCAACAAAAAAGGCGATTCCTGTCCAAATGATCTCTTTTGGAGAAAATAAGGCAAGAAGACCAGACATCACTAAGACTTGCACCAAGGCTGCAATAAATGTCCCCGTAAAAGCATTGGAGTTCCTCACTCCTTTGCGGATTAACACACTACTCAGCCCATAACATAAGGCTGTGAATAGTGAAAGAGACTCAGCGAGCATGTCTAAGCAATAATATACTATGAAGACATTTAACTTATTAATATTAATCATGGTGGCTTCTCATGTTTAGAAGCAAGTTCTTGTCATGAGTATAGTACTATTATACCCTTATAGTTTCTGCATAATTCTTGAGTTTAATATTAAAATATAATTAACTAATAAACCAAATATTGTGAATGTCATTTTACATGTTATCAGAGTCATTTAACGACTATTACATATATGTTAAGTAATATAGCTATTAAATAGGTTCTAAGTTACCTCGATTCTTCAACTGTACAGCGTAAAAGTCTATTACTCTTGTGTAAACGATGCATTTTACTATGGTATAGGAAGCAAAGTGTAGGCGCCGGGGACGGGATTTGAACCCGTGCGACCCTTATGGGTCACAGACTTAGCAGGCCTGCTCCCTACCAGGCTAGGAGACCCCGGCTCAACAGACTTTTCTTTTCGGTGCTATATATGTAAGCAGTTGTCGATTCATCTCTGGAGATGGCAGGCTTTAAGGTTACCTAGTCATCTGTTTTGGAAACGACAGGTTAGCCTACTTCACGATATGTGATTTCCGAATCCGTTGAGTCATATAGATAACTGACGAATCTGTTGCGTTGGCTTGAATGTAATGTCGAATGAAATTCTCTAGTTTTCTTGTGCTGGCTGATGACTGGTGCTTTCGGCATCTTATTCGGGTTATTTTTATATTTTGTTAGCGTAGATTTCACGTGAAGATTGGACATGTCCGTTGAGAGAAGGGTTCAATACAGGCCGATATCTGTAAGGCAGCTCTTAACGGAGCTTCAATCGACCACGATGCTGATGATCGACCTCGCTTATTCGGCGGTTCTGTTTAACGATGTTGAGCTTGCAGAGGAGGTTAGTGAAATGGAGGAGAAAGTTGACGGCCTAAAGACTCTTCTAATGATGAATACTGCAATCGCCATCAGGGATGCTCAGGATGCTGAGGAAATGATACCGATCCTCCGTATGGGTACTGTGGCTGACCGAATCTCGGATGCGGCTGGAGACATTGCCCGTACAGTTCTCCTTGGGATAGGTGTAGACCCTCTCGTGCTCGAAGCGTTTACCAAGACTCAGGAAAGGCTTATCAGGTCGAAAGTTTCTCGCAGCTCTATCCTGACAGGTAAAACCCTGAAGGAGCTTCGTCTTCAGACAAGTATCGGGGTGGACATCATTGCGGTGAGAAGGGGCAAAGAATTGTTCACGGATCCTAGTGAAGACTTCCTCATCAAGGAAGATGATATTCTGATCGCTAGGGGGAGTGATGTAGGCATAGTAGAGTTGGATAAGCTCGCCAAGGGGGAGCTGGAGACTATTCCTAGGCCAAAGATCGATGTTGAGGAGAGGTTGCGATGAATAGTGAAAAGGTTGCAACGATGTTAGCACAGCTAAAGGACATATCTGAGTTTACCGTTGACTTGGCCTACTCCTCGCTGCTTTGTGGAAGCGAGGAAATAGCAGATTATGTAATAGCGATAGAGGAGAAGATGGACAAGCTTCACACCGAGTTTGAGATGACTGTACTTGGACTTAGAGACACTAGGCCTTCAAAAGGTCTTCTAGGCCTAATACGCCTTAGTCTGGCCGCTGAGGAACTTGTAGACGCAGCAAAGATGATGGCTGAGATTGTTAAGCTTGGTGGGAGGGCTCACCCAATTATAAAAAGGGCCTTTGAGGAAGCCGAGGAGACCATAGTTCTGGGCCGAATCTCTGAGACATCCCCGCTTGCTGGAAAAAGCCTAGGTGAGCTAGGGCTCGAAGATGACATTGGTATGAGAGTGATTGCTGTAGAAAGATGTGAGTCATGGACATATAATCCTCCAGATACTTTCGTTCTTGCCGTTGGTGATACTGTGATTGCAAGGGGATACTCAGAAGGCAGAATGAGGTTCCTTACCCTGATGGAACCAGAATATATGTATGAACAATAGGAGTGTCCTGTTGCCTAGGTTCATAGATAAGGAGGTCTTTCTCCAATCACTTCTCGCGTTCACTTTCGACATAGGTGGTATAGTTTCTGGAAGAATTATTCTTCTGTTCCTTCCACTTTTTAAGTCATCCCCTTGGATTCTAGCACTTTACCCACCTATACTAAGTACTCGGGGTAACATCGGCGGTGTCTTCTCAGGTAAGCTCAGTACTATGCTTCACATTGGAGAGGTGGAGCCTAGGCTTAGGCAAAATACTATAGAGTTCTACTCCCTTATTTGGGCGACTTTGTTCTTGTCATTTACCTCTACCGCAGGCTCCGGCCTCATAGCTTTCATGGTCAACTATTTTTTTGGCAACGCCGTACTTGATCACCTGTTTCTCTATGTCGTCATCCCGCCAGTCACTTCTTTGTTTGCCATAGCTTTGTCAATTCCGTTTGTCTCATACATCGGAGTAACCGCATTCAGGAAGGGTCTTGACCCCTCAATTCTGCTCTATCCTGCCATGTCTACGATTGACGACATTTTGATAACGGTCTGCTATGCACTAGTGGTCACAGTGACTCTACTTCCTGGTGGATTATTTGCCATCTTGTTCATTGCGGCTGTTATGTGCATTTTGTTCCTCCACATTCTAGTAAGGAGGAGGGTTGAAAAACTCTTCAAAAGAACCATTGTTGAAGGCGGTTCGATGATTCTTCTGTCAAGCCTACTGGGGATTCTTGCAGGAGTAGGCCTCGTAGGTTTAAGAGACGAGATAGAAAGGAAACCCTCGGTCTTGATGCTGTATCCTGCGTTGATCGACACTCTTGGTGACATAGGGTCGATCCTTGGAACTATGCAAACTACTAAGCTGGCACTGGGCTACACACACTCTTTCATTGTCACACTTAAAACGACGCTGGCAGATCTTGTTTCGGTAGAGGTCGCTGCAGCTCTAATTCACTTAGTCTTTGCTTTTGTGACGTTTTTTATGGCCGGTGTTACTTCTCTACCCTCTGAGCTATATATATTATTGAAAATAGCTCTAATGTCTAACCTACTGAGCTTCATGTTTATATCGGTGCTCTCTCTCCTCGTAGCTACCCAAACATTTAAAAGAGGTCTAGATCCAGATAACTTCGTTATTCCAGCGGTGACATCAGTCTCTGATGTTGGTGCCACCATATCTTTGTACGCCACTCTAGTCATTTTGGGGGTATGACAACTCAACCAGCTTTTTCCAATACAGTATATATGTATGTGGATATTCTTGAATTTAGCAGATGAGGTGGGTCTAGTTGCCGAGGGACAGTGAGCTCAGAACAGAGATTCCTGTAAAGGACATTATGTCTACACCTGTTATCACAGTGGAAGAGACTGACTCTGTTGAACTTGTTGCAAAGCGTATGGCTGAGCGAGACCTAGGTAGCATCATTGTTGTTGACGGAGACGGTAGTCCCGTTGGGATAATAACTGAGCGAGATATTGTTGTCCGTGTTACCGCGAAGAACCTATTACCTAGAGATGTGCAAGCCCGTTCGATTATGTCTACCCCCCTCACAACAATAGGTCCTAATGTAGATATTAAGAAAGCTGCCGAAATTATGCGTAAGAATAGGATCCGCCGCTTGGTAGTTTTGGAGAAGGGGAAGATGCTTGGGGTCATTACAAGCAAGGATATAGTTGCGATAACTCCAGCTCTGATCGAGATCATCATGGAGAAGGCAAAAATCAGGTCAACACCAGCGCTCCCGCTTGGGTCTGAATCCGTAGGAGTTTGTGAGCGCTGTGGAAACTGGTCCGACGTGTTGAGAGAGGTGGATGGACATTTCCTCTGTGATGAATGCCGGATCGAGCTGCATCTCGAACAGATATAGCTGATTCAGAGCGATGTCTGCAGACCTCTTGCTGAAGAATTGTCGTTTCCTCTATGGGGACTCGCTGTTTGATGGTTGTATTGGTGTTCGCTCAGGGAAGATCTGCTACCTAGGCAAGGAGGCTTCGGCTCCTCCAGCATCTGAGATTCAAGGCCTTAGTGGTAACATAGTGCTTCCCGGTCTTTGTGATGTTCACACTCATCTTCGAGACCTAAGTCAAAGTTACAAAGAGGATTTCTACACAGGGACATGTAGTGCGCTAGCAGGAGGGTTCACAACTCTACTCGATATGCCTATACCTTCAGCGCCATCAGAGTCTCTACGTCAACTACAGGACAAGATCAGTTCCGCTTCATCTAAGGCTGTTGTAAATGTTGGTTTCCACTCCGGTCTTCCGGAAACGTCGGAGGAACTATATACGATCAAGAAAATTGGTGCGTTCGGTCTCAAGATCTACATGAACAGGAGAGAAAACCTAGATGGTGGAGATTATAGAGCAGTTGAACAAGCTATGGTAAAGGCGCATAAGGTTGGATTACCTGCTGTTGTTCATGCCGAGGACTTAGTTACTATTGAAAGACTTGAGAAAGTATATAAGAATTCAGACCTTGGTTCTTTTGAGGCATTTCTTCGGACACGTCCACCGAGGACAGAGGCAGATGCTGTGGCAAGAGTTCTCGACATGGTCAGGAAGATAGGGACTCGAACCCACTTTTGCCATCTAAGTGTTCAACGGAGTATAGAGTTGCTCAGGTCAGCTAAGACGGAGGGTCTACCAGTTTCCTGCGAGGCAACGCCTCACCACCTCTTCCTGACTTCTAAAGCCAT
Organism: Bathyarchaeia archaeon; assembly: GCA_038826985.1. Taxonomy (GTDB): domain Archaea; phylum Thermoproteota; class Bathyarchaeia; order RBG-16-48-13; genus JAWBNY01. The sequence goes on from JAWBNY010000005.1 coordinate 21,643, forward strand.
GTACATTTTTGGTGGAAAGTCACTAGTGGCTCCTCCTTTGCGAAGCCAAGTTCAACGTCGAGCTCTCTGGCAAGGCCTTCATGAAGGTGTTATAGATGTTGTTGCAAGCGACCATGCCCCTCATACAATCGCAGAGAAAAGGACAGGAGACATATGGCAGATTCCACCCGGTATTCCAGGATTAGAAACAACATTACCGCTTCTGCTCACTGCCTGGAAGCGAGGTAAACTCACACTGAGGCAAATACAGAAGCTTCTTGCTGAAAGACCCTGTAGACTATTCGGCATTATGTCGAAGGGTCTGCTTGAAGTCGGCAAAGATGCTGACTTAGTAGTGGTTGATATAAATAGAAGCTTCATCGTAAACCCTGAAAGCTTTCACTCAAAGGCAAAACATTCACCATTTCAAGGGTGGAAGCTTTTTGGAAAGGTAGTGAAGGTCTTCCTCAAGGGCAAC
>JAWBNY010000006.1:0-818 GCA_038826985.1 Bathyarchaeia archaeon
TTTGCTCTCCTTCTCAGAGAAACGGTATCCCCATCCGGTAGATCCCGTTGTCCACCCATTCTCATGGGTTGCCTTCACTTTCCTAAGCTTGTCTTCGTATTGACAAAGAGTTCCTGATACAGGGTTCTTAAGATAGTATATGTCATGTATTTCACGTGCAGGATGATCCTGAGGCATGAATAGTGCATCACAGTTGAAGAACATCAGCTCAACGATTGGGCCTGTCATCTCCTTAAACCCCATAGCTATGAGCTTCACCTTCACCTCGTCTAAAAATCTGCGGAAAGGATGCTTCTTCCCAGGCCAGACAGCCACAACCGGTGCTTGAATGTCATATCTTCTGAACCTTGCACCACGCCAAGCTCCGGAAAGGAGGAGTTCAGGAGTCACCTGACTAAGCTCTTCCTCGACATCGATTCCTGTATCCAATACTGACCTACCAGCAGAGGTCAGAGCGATACTCCGATCAGCCTCCTCTTGTAAGACAATAAAGTTAGGTCTATCCCTAAGTTGCGAGAGAGATGAAGAGAGTTCAGGAGGTATTGCTTCAATAGGGACCCTGCCTTGGCTAAGGAACTCTAGTAGCAGCTCATCTTTGCCTTTCTCAGGTTCCACTGAAGCTTTAAGAACTGTGCTCCCGCCCACCCTTTGAATCTGGATCCAGCCTTTCTTACGGGCCCAGCCGATGGCTAAGGCCACCTCTTCCTTTGAGAGACCGGAAGCTGTGTAGACTTCAGAAACGTCAATGAGACCCCTCTTCAATACCGTTTTAGTTAACAGCCTTTCAGGTATGCCCCGCTCAAGGGAAGTTTTTCCCT
>JAWBNY010000006.1:828-2292 GCA_038826985.1 Bathyarchaeia archaeon
TATACTCTACGAGTTTCCTTCACCTCAGCATATCCCTTTGAGACAAGCCAAAAAGCCGCCCGAGATACGGATGACTCTGGCAACCCTGTCTCCGACGCCAACTCTCTGAAGCTCTTCGCTCCACTATTCAATGCCTTTAGTAGGATCTTTTCAAGACGATGAAGTCTCAAGCATGCCCCTCTGAAACTGCCTAACATCACTGATATTGAGCTATATCAGTGTCACGGACTAAGGCATCAGGTTAACGCTTCGACTAGAGTAAACGACCTTCTCGGTCAATCTCACCTCGTCTTATACGGGTTGTACTGACAGGAATGTTATCTTCAGCAAGAACCATATCAACCACAACAACTTCTATAGGCTTCAGCCCTTTAGCCACACGTTGTTTGTTGATCTCCCTGACTCTAAACTCCGTCTCACGGCTAACGACTATAGCCTCAATAGTGCTGTCATGTATAGTCGGGCCGTAGAAATCATCCAGAGGAACAACTCTAGCTCTCTCCACTGCACCTAGAGCCTTCAAACAGGATAGAACCTCTCTCCTTCGATTTGCATAGGTGGCCACCTTGTGCGTTTTCGGATACTTCTTTAGGAAACTATCCGTCACAAGACCTATTAGCACCTCGTCACCCACCTCAAAAGCCTTCTGCAGTAGACGAATGTGACCTACATGTAGTTTATCAAAGGTTCCTCCAACCGCGACCTTCCTGAAAAGCCTTTGAACCAAGACTAGGCCACACCATTCCTGTATTGACAAATATTAATAATCTGCAGCCATTGTAGGCGGAGCCTTCCACATTTCAAGATGACTGTTCTATCTTATTATGCAAAGCAGCTGTGGATATAAATAAGGTATCCGGATAGATTGTTAAAACTGAACAGCTTAATTATGGAGTCTCCACTATGGAAGCAAATCCATCAATAGCTAACCAAGAATCTGGGGAAGTAATTCGACCTCCGCGATGGCACAAGGCTTGTCCTAGAGAACAAGCACCACGGTCAGTGAGGCGTGGTAGACCTTGCTTCCAAAAGACGTAGTCGAGAAATATATGAAAGCAGGCCGGATAGCGTCTGAGGTTCGAAAAGAAGCGAGAAGTCTAGTGAGAGAAGGGGCTCCTCTGCTCTCAATCTGTGAGGAGGTTGAGAAGCTTATCCAAGACAAGGGAGGAAGCCCGGCCTTCCCATGCAATGTGTGTGTTAATGAAGTAGCTGCACACTACAGTTCGCCTCCAGGTGACAAGAGCATTATCCCGAAGGGAAGCCTAGTAAAATTAGACATCGGGGTTCATGTAGACGGATACATCGCAGACACAGCCACCACCGTCAGTCTCAACCCTGAGCTTGAACCAATGGTACAGGCAGTAGACGAGGCTTTAAGACAAGCTGTGAAAGCTGTTGCACCTGGGGTGAGAACCAATAGCATAGGTGAAACGGTAGAGAAAACTGTGCAGAAGTTTGGTTTTA
>JAWBNY010000006.1:2302-19664 GCA_038826985.1 Bathyarchaeia archaeon
CCTTAGCGGACATCAGATGACAAGGTTCGTTCTTCACACAGGCAAATCTATTCCTAATGTCCGTGGGTTCGGAATCGAGAAACTTCGTGAAGACGAAGTCTACGCGATAGAGCCGTTCCTGACGACAAGAACGGCCAAAGGTGCAGTTGTAGGCATAGAGGCAGAAGTGTACATTCACCGTTTTCTAAAAGAAAGACGCTTGAGAACAGAAGAAGCGAGAAGAATGTTATCCATGATAAAAAGCAGCTATCGCTCCCTGCCATTCTCCAAGCGGTGGCTGATTTCTGCAAAAAATATAGAGAGTTTTGACGAAGCCTTCCATGAGCTTGTTGAACAAAGATGCATCATGGGTTACCCGGTTCTAGTAGAGCAGACAGGTCAGCTGGTTGCTCAAGCCGAGCACACAGTAATAGTCATGGGTAATAATTGTGTGGTAACCACACTTTAGACAGCTACTTCTTCTTGACTTCTTCTGCATAAATAGCTGTAATCAGCATAGGTACATTGCATCTTTGGCAAATTCCTTCAGACTTGAAGACGTAGTCTCCTCTGGCAAATTTCCTCACATTCTTGAAACCACAACTTAGGCATTCAATCATGCTCATGACAGGCGGCGTCACACGTTTTGTAACCCGCTTCATCATACTCGACATCATGTACATTGTAACCCCGACACCGGTTATACCTATGATAGCAAAGAAGATAGCGCGGTCAACCATGCCTTCTAAATAAGCACCGATAGCCTGATAGATGTAGTATGCCGATAGGCTCAACATTCCAAGAGCTATCACATATAAGACAAGTATAGGGCTCGATCGACGCCTAGTGCCACCCGACATTCTGGTCATTGAGCGATCCCCACCGTGTTACCTATCCCAGCAACAATAACAACATCATTCTCCTTTGTCCCTTCCAAGATAATACGCTTTACCCTTGCAAGAGCCACGTTCGCGCCATCTGAAATTGCCTTCGTCATAGGAGACAACGACTCCTCAACAGACTCTTTGATAGTTACACCATGAACAGGGATCTTGTATTTGGTCGCTGCTGCCTCGATCTCAAACTGCTCAACGCCGATCCCTCCTATCGCTGCACCGGCTCCCTCAGAGGTCTCCCCACTCTTCTCCCCCTCAAATTTGCCCATGGCGTCAACCATAATGACCATCGCAACCTTGCCTTCAGCCTGCTCTATCAGGTTCCTTATCGCTTCACCAGGTTTGCCAACGGTTGTCCCAGGACCCTTAGCCTTAACAACTAGCAGATGCCTTCCCTCAAAGGGTACTTTTGCCATGACGGTTTCTCTTGCGACCATCTCTTTTGGATATCCATACATCAGCTTCGCTGCAACCAATGCGCCTACACCATCCCCGATCGGCTGCCCCTCGGCAAAAGCCTTGACAGAGGCACTATAAGCCTCCGCGATCTGCATAACGAGGGGAAGTTGCATCTGGATCTGCATTATCAGGTACAGGCTCATGGTCTTCTTACCCATCAAGTAGAAATGGTTCACACTACGATAAATCGTATTTAACCCAAGAGTATGGGTAAGAAGACCGGTGATATTCTCCTGCTGGCTTTCAACAGCTGTCGGAGCCAGCAGCTTCACTTCATCCTTGAAACGTCTGTCATATGTTTCAATCAAATGCTCTATCTTCGGTACAATCCCCGCTGGATCTAGATTTGAAGGCATAATTGTGAAGTATTCAATAAGCTGGTCAATACGGGATGCAGGATCCGTGTCTGGGTCACCGAACTCCTTGACCTTATCTACCGTTATCTTCCTAGCTTCATCCCTCAACGCTTTAAGGCGGATTAGAGCACCCTCAATCTCGCGAAGCATCATCCAAGTCTGGAACCTCTGGCCGTAAAACATGAAGATAAGGAAGCTAAACAAGTAAACCATCTGGACTACAATACCTAGATTGTCGCCAGCTTGACTCATTCCGCTATCCTCTCAGATACTGCTTCTTCCCCTACAAAACCAAATAAATAAGGTATTTGGTATTTGGAAGTCACCAAACAGAATGTAAAACCAAGCTATAAGCTAACTAGGTCTTAGAATCTACAAACCATAGGATTCGTGAACGCGCACTAAAGATGGCTTGCCAGCATCTGAGCTTCGCGCAGGCTCTCGCTCTGCACTAACACTCAGACGCAGGATGGCTTAACTTCCGTGTTCGGAATGGGAACGGGTGTTTCCCATCCTGCTATGACCGGCAAGCCAAATTCAGAAGCATGAGAAGTATGAATAAACGTTTCGGTCGGTCACAAGAACAAACCAGACAGTTTAACATATATGCGGCGAGAGGTCTTATCAACTTAACCAGCATTTTTTTTGACGGTGCATATACTGGTGACAACTGATGAGAACAAAACTAACTGAGGAGATATACAAAGAGTATAAAAAGAAAACTAACAGGTCTTGGAGATTATACCAAGAGGCAAAGGAGCTTTTTCCAGGCGGGGTTCAGCATAATATACGGTTCTTTCCACCTTACCCCTTCTATGTAACAAAAGCCATCGACCAGCACCTATATGATGTAGATGGAAACGAGTACGTCGATCATTGGATGGGGCATATGGTGTTGATACTGGGACATACCCCAAGCCCCATTATCGAGGCTCTCGCAGAACAGGTATCAGAAGGGACACATTTTGGATTGGTTAACATGAAGCAACTTGAACTGGGCAAGAAAATAAGGGAGCTGGTGCCATGTGCTGAGATGGTACGATTCTGCTGTAGTGGAACTGAAGCCACCATGTATGCCTCAAGGGTTTCCAGAGGCTTCACTCGAAGGAGAGTTGTTCTCAAGGTTGAAGGAGGTTGGCATGGAGGCAACCCAACACTTCATAAGTCAGTGACAAGCCCTTATGACCAACCTGAGAGCATAGGTTTGCTTGAGGATGAAACCCGCTACACGAAGACGATACGTTTTAACGATATTGAAGATGCTCGAAGACAGATCCATGAAAACGCGTCTGACCTTGCAATGGTCATCGTCGAGCCTATGATGGGAAGTGGCGCGATACCTGCAGATGCAAGTTTCCTTCAAAGCCTTAAGGAGGAGACGGAAAAAGTCGGAGCAATCCTTGCCTTCGATGAGGTCATAACAGGGTTCCGACTAGGATTAGGAGGTGCACAGGAGTTCTTCGGCATAAAGCCAGACCTATGCACACTCGGTAAGATTCTTGGAGGTGGAATGCCGATAGGCGCTATCTGCGGTCGTAAAGACATAATGAACATCGCGGATCCCACCAGACCAACTCCAAAGTATGAGAGGGTCTGGGTTGGCGGAGGGACGTTCTCCGGCAACCCAATGACCATGACGGCTGGCCTAGCAATGCTCCAGACCCTATCGGAGGGAAGAGACATAATATATCCGCAAATTAACAGCTTCACACAGAAGGCACGTGAGGCTATAGACAGTATCTTCGACCAGTATGGCATACCTACTCTTACAACAGGCCTAGGCAGCCTGTTCGTTACACATTTTCTGAGAAAAAAGAACCTAACAGTTAGAAACCCTAGCGAAAAGGTAGTAAACACTGACAGGGAGCTCCAGCAACTTTACTATATTAGCATGATTGCAACACACGGTGTCTTCTTCTTACCTGAGCATACAGGAACCTTCAGCTTTGCCCACACCAAGGCAGACCTTGACCGACTGCTAGAGGCAACAGAAAACTTTGCTAGAAAGCTTAAGGAGAGTAGCTAGAAAACTTAGGTTACACTTCCTCAGAAAGAATTGTGAAGGAGATTTCTGATGAACACTAGGGTAATATCGAGAAAAGAGCCGATTGAACCGAAAAGCTGGGAATGGGTTGTAAAGCTTAGAGAGAACCAAAAACTGAGAAAAGTCTACGATGTGAATCCGTTTGCAGAAGTGTTCTCTCTGCATGAGAATGTCTACAGCATCTATACTGAAAGTGCCGATGGTATGGGAGACCCATGGATGCACCTCATAGTAGGTACAGAGAAAGCGATGCTGATAGATACCTCATTTGGCATAGGCAACCTGAAAGGTCTTGTAGAAGAACTTACTGGTCACATGCCACTAATCGTTGCAAATACACATCACCACATCGACCATGCATTTGGCAACTGTCAGTTCGATAGGGTATACTGCCACGAGTACTCTGTCCCTTACTTGAAACAGCAGCGAAACCCACATGCATGGGACCATCTCTATGACGAAAACGGCAAAGGTATCTGGCTAAGGTTCGATAAGGAAGACATAATACCGTACAGAGAGTATGAAATCGTTGGATGCCCAAACAATCACGTCTTCGACCTAGGCGGCGGCCACGAGGTCGAATTGATATTTATGCCGGGCCATGCACCTGGAGGATGCTGCTATCTCGACAAAAGAAATCGTATACTTTTCGCAGGTGACACCTTGCTAAGCATGCGTGTCTCCGTCAGCGGCCCTAGAGAAGGGATGCCTTACAGTGAGTTCTGCACAGTAACAGCGTTCCGCAACGAGCTTGAAAAGCTTGTACGGCGCATTGAAGAATTTGACAGCGTGTTCCCGGGACATTTTATTCTCGGCCTTGATAGGTCTGTTGTACGGAACATGTTGGACGCCTGCAACGCAGTTCTCGCCAACCCAAACAGTTATGACTACACGGAAATCAACACTCGCGGAAGAGAGATGAAGATGAAGAGGGTCAAAGGACTCGGTGTATTAGCGTACACTGATTCCAGTATCTGACTTATTGGTTTAGAGATAATATTAAGTGTACTATTAGCCGCACGTAGTATGGCAGTGAACAGCTTCCAAAGGCGACAGTCTCAAGCTATTGGCAGGAAACATATCATACCATGTGACATGTAGATTTGCAGGAGCTCATCAAATATAGCCCGCTTTCATGGATCTCCAGTTGAGGTATTTCCTGAAGTCACCCAGAGAGGATGATGGCAACGGAAGGTCAATCATAGTAACCAATCCAGGCATTGCGTTGAGAACCTTAGGTATTGAGTTGTATACCATAGCAACTGTTCCGACGTCACCATGGACTCCACCCTCAATCCTCTGCCTGATTGGAGGTTCACCATCAATTAGAATGGAGTCGTATGGTCTCTTCACATTTACATGGGAACAAAATTCCAAGGTGATGATAGCTTTTCCAGCTCTTTGCCCAATAGCAACGCTTTTCAAGCCTGCAACCTGACCAGGCTTAATAGTTGCAAAGTTGGTTGAGACCTCCTGGTTACATATGACTGGCTCTGGAGGCAGCTCTTTGACCTCATCTATCTCTAGACCAGTCGCAGAAGATAGCATGGCAACCGATTCCACGAGACCAACATGACCTGTGATCTTACCTTCAGATATTAGTTTATGAAACTCATCAGAGCTAAGTCCAGTTCCGATCTTCTTCTGGAAAGATGCACGCCTGTTTCCGCTATACATCATCCTTGTGATATGTATCTTGCGAATATCAACACAAACTGCTGAAAGAACTATCGGCAGAGTGTCCATAAGGAAACCAGGGTTAATTCCTGTTCCAAGAACAGTCACCCCATGTTTCTTCGCTTCCGCATCCAGTCTGTTTGAGAGTTCTGGATATTTGTAGAATGGATAGGAAAGTTCCTCACAGGTGCTAACTACATTGAGTCCTGACTGAATAGCTTCCATTATCTGGGGCATTGTTTCCTTCAGGTATGAAGATGTTGCGTGAATCAACACATCTGCCTCTGTTGCCTCCAAGAGTGTTTCTAGGTCTCTGACCACTATGATGCCCACATCTCTCTGCAACCCCGCGACCTGCCCCAGATCCTTTCCTGCGTACACAGGGTCGGCAGCACCTACGAATTGAAATCCCTCCTTCCTAAGGCCATATGACGCAAGCTGCTTCCCCAAGGCTCCAAGACCAAGCTGAATGGCTCTTATCTCATTCATACAGTATTCACTTTTGAAGTATCAACGACTCCCTCTTCTTAAAACTTCTCAGACAATAAAGTATCAGGATAGTTTCAGCTAGGCTAGAACACTCTTTGTTAGGATCCTTACTAGACTTTCCATATCACTTTTAGCTTGTAAAGAACAATAATTCGGGAACTGACAATGTCTGCTGGCAACATTTATCCTTTGACTCCATATCCAGCGCTTCTGGTCAGAGAGGGATCCGAACGAGTTCTCATAGTTGCAGACCTCCACATAGGTTGGGAGATGAACTTAGTAACACGCGGAATACATATTCCCTCTCAAACCGCAAGGTTGCAGAAACGTCTCCTAGAAGTTGTCAACAAGGCAAGGCCTTCAAGACTCATTCTGCTTGGAGATATCAAACAAGCGGTACCCAAGATCACGATGGAAGAGTGGAAGGCCGTCCCCGAGTTCCTAGAAACAATACAAAAGGTGATAAAAGATATTCTGATAGTTCCCGGAAACCATGATGGCGACATTGAACCTCTTACGCCGAGTACGATAAAGCTGGCTTCTCCCGAGGGCATCGTTTTCGGAAAGAAAACTACCATCGCCGTCTTTCATGGTCATGCTTGGCCTATTAGAGATGCTTTCCGAACAGATGTACTAGTTATGAGCCATATTCATCCAGTTGTCTGGTTCAGAGATAGGCTAGGTCTATGGATGGTCAAGCAAGTTTGGGTTAAGACTATTTGCGACACAGAAAAACTAGCTAAGGCCTATCTAAAGTACCTGAATATTTCGTCGAAGAAAGACCCTCTCAGCATCTTTAAAGAGAGGTTCGGTTTCACTCCTTCGCAACCGAAACTAGTAATTATGCCCACTTTCAACGACCTTTTAGGAGGTTTACCCGTGGACAGGTTGAGTGAGGATGTCTCAGGACCAGTCGTAGGTAGTCTGGGGTCAGCTATGGCAGAAGCCGAGATCTATCTTCTAGATGGAACTTTTTTGGGAAAAGTCAAACAATTCAGTAAGAGCAGATTTGAGGAACAAGTATGACGAATAAAGAGGAAGAGACATTAAGACTTGGCCTTGAAGAAGCGAGTAGTACCGGATCTCTGACACCCTCAACTAGACAACTGTTTTCAGAGGTCTTCGGCAACAGATTTAGAAACGCAATAAACTCAATAGATGCAGCAAAGGTGAAAAAAATCATCTTCAAACCAAGCAATAGAGCGGTATGGCTAGTCTCTGGCAAGGGAAAGGAGCATCTTATACTACCAAGAGCCGGTTTCTGCAGCTGCGAGGATTTCTACTTCCGAGTAATAAGTCAGGAGGAAACACTTTGCTACCACCTTCTCGCCCAGAAGCTTGCGGAAGCATTAGGTAGATACTCTACAAACGAGGAAGGAGATGAAAGATATAGTGAGGTTGTTGACAAGAGTCTCAAAAACCTTGAATCTGAAAGAAGGACATCAGCTAGGGAAACCGATGCTGTCAGACTCTTCGTAGCCGGAGTCCTCGCTGGAAAAGAGCTACCTCTGAAAAGTATCGTCAATACCTTGAAGGATGTAGGTTTTACATCCATAACGAATAGACGCTTGGCAGCGATTTTGGCTACCGATAAGAGTAGACGCTTTCTCTCAGAAGGAGGTATTTGGAAACTCAGGTCAAGTTAATCTCTCGAAAAGACCTATAACACATTCAGATTAGTGTCAAGTCTCCAGATGGGATTCAACGCTAAGTATATCTCACAGTCTTGACGAACTTCGTTAACAAGCTGGAGGAGTCACCATAGCATCACAAGCTACATACGGTTCGCGCTGGTACCTTTACACTATTCCTGTATTTGTAATCACAGCCGTCATTATTGTAGTACTCTATCTTACGATCGATACTCGCACCCTTGGATTCTACATTCTAATCTTCACTACCTTACTCCTAGCATTTGTCTATATCATTTTTGAAAGAGAACAAGACAGTTAAGCCACCCAAGAGTTGCTTTAGCTAAGAAGAATAATCTTTTATGCGCCATTTTTAACATCCTAAAAGACCTTGCAAACAGACTTGAAATCGCAGAGCCGTATGACCCAAAAGTTGAGTTACCAGCTTGTAGACTATCATGTGCACTCCCTTTTCTCAGCAGACGGTAGATCCTCTATAGAGGAACTTTGCGAAAGCGCTGTGCAAATAGGACTCTCGGAAATTGGTTTTGCAGAACACTTAGACTTTGGGTCTGAAGGAGTCTTACTCGATTACGAAAAGTACACGTCCACCATAGAGAAAGTTAAAGAAAAGTTTGAAGGCATATTAACCATAAGGAAAGGGGTGGAGGTTGACTATCAGACTAGATACCTCGACGAGATCACGCAGTGGCTTAAGGAAAGAGACTTCGAGTTCACAATCGGTTCGGTCCACTTTGTGAATGGAAAACCTATCGACTTAGGCATATTAGACCCAGGAACCTTAGCCTCGCTGTATCCAAGCTACTGTCACGAGGTAATTCTTTCGATAAAAAGCGGACTGTTCAATATTATAGGCCATTTTGACTTGATCAGCCTTTTCACCAAGGTCTCGAAAGACGTTAAAAAAATACATGTTCCCATGGTGCTTGAAGCACTTTTGAATTCAGATGTCCATCTGGAGATAAACTCAAGGGGTTTCAGAGAGGGAAGAAATGAGACAATACCAGGTACAGAGATCCTACAAGACTACTTCAGGCTAGGAGGTAGTAGAGTTTCAATTGGGTCGGATGCGCATTCGGCTAATGCGGTAGGATCTGGAGTGCGTGAGAGCTTTGAGCTTGTAATAGGTATGAAGCCTACCCTTCTTCAGCTTCCTTTCAAAATGCGGTGAAGATATATCGCGGTCAGTATATCCTAACCTCAACAAGGTTATGCCTGAGTAGACTAAATCATCATATTGGCTTCAGGTCTCATAGAACTCCGCATATGCAAGCTTGGGCTCTTCCTCTCCTCATAAGCCAAATTCTGTTCGTTGAACCCTGAATATAAACTATCCTCTACCTTTTCTCAAGCATTTGCAAAACGGCTGCCATTAAGATCGGGAAGACTATTGTCACATCACCGATTATCGTAACTAACCTACGTTTGTTCCTAGCCTTCCTCCAAGATACCGCTTCCTCTAAGGGGGCACCACCTATACTTCCTCCCTCAGGGCGATCCAAGGTTATCTGAACAGCTGCATCTAGACCATCCCTTAACATGCAGGCCCCTAGCAGAAAATGTTTCGATGTGCCCCCGCCAAGAATGAGAGCCCCAACCTTCTTTGAACTGCAAACAATGTCCGCTAGTCGAGACATGTCTTTGAGTGGGTTAATACGGAGAGGATGAAGCTGCCCATAAGTCCATAGATGGAGACCAAGCATAGAGTCAAGTATAGCTGGACAGAAAACAGGCATCCTTTTTAGCGCTAGTGTCTTTAGAATCGAGTTCTCGTCATCGATTGATTCGCCCACAGCTGTTAGGAATTCTGAGACAGAGAGCCCTTCTTGAGGTATCTTAAGTGAGTCAAGTACCTGGTATATCTTCTTTTCCAATGCTTCGAATCCCTTTTGAATGAAGAATATGTCACCTGCGCGACCTATGCCCAATGCCCTTAGTTTTGTATCGTCAGTATGAAAGCTGCCTTGGCGCCCCGGATATCCAAGAGCCTCAACAATATCATGTACAAGGTTCGCTCCAGTCGTGATTAGATAGTCAATGAAATCTCTTGCAATGAGTGTTTGAATAACCCTACGGAGACCTCCAGGTACTAGAGGGCCTCCAAGCGTAAGAAACACTGTATAGTCTTCATCGGTGAGCATCTCAACGGTCAGTTCTAGAGCTCTGCCTAACCTGCCAGCACCGAGAACACCGCATTCACGCATAGCTGAAACAAGTTGAGATAGAGTTATGTCAGGACTCATAGGTATCTGCTTTACAGCTTTTGCAACCAAAACATGTGGCCTCCAATATGCCTTGTCGATTGCCTGTGTCTCTATATTCCAAAGAAGACTGATATATGTGAAAGCCCTTCAAGCAGATGGAGCCTTAGGGGTATTCTACCCTTGGATCTGTACGAGTTTATCCGAGGCTTGCCTCCGACGAGGCGCATCTACTTTGATGACTCCTATATTGCAAGTTTCAATGCAACTGTGCTCAAGTATGGGTATGAAGGAAGGAACATCTACATCGTTCTTGACGCGACCGCGTTCCATCCAAAAAGTGGGGGGCAGCCTTCAGACACAGGTTCCCTAACCAGTCAAAACTTTAAAAGCAACATTAAGAAAGCGATGCTTCTCAACGACGTAATAGTGCATTTTGGAGTTGCCGATGGAAGCCTTAGCCCAAAAGTTTTAGGCACAGTCAACTGGGAACATAGATATCTTTACATGAGGAGACACACAGGAGGACATCTCCTCGACCACTGTCTCTCAGTTACCTTGGGAAAGCCGGTAGAGACCAGCAACTCATGGCTTGGGGAAGGATGTTACGTAGCCTATATAGGGAAAACACCATCTGAGCGTTCAGTTCTTCAAGCTTTTGAGCTGGCAAACAAGCTTATTCGTAATGGTTGTCCGGTAAGAGTTGAGGAAGTGGAACTGGAGGAGCTGCTTAGAAGAGCACCTTATGCACCAAATATTCATCGCCTCCCTAGCCTCCAGAGATATCGTATAGTCACAATTGAGGGATGCACACCAATTCCATGCGCTGGAACACATCTACATAATATCAGGGAGATAGGCGAACTAGTGCTCAAAAAAATTGAACAATTAGAAAAAGAATTCAGAATATATTACGATGTCGGTGCCCCAAACTACTAATTTAAATATTGCCATTTCACTATCTAACATAAATTTTGAGAAGGGGACCGACAGATGCCCCAGACCGCTAGTTATGTTGTAACACATCTGTTTTGAGGTAGATGTTAACATGGGTGAAGAGAGGGAGTACTCAGGACCACCACCAAAAGTTCCCTATAGACAGATTGATAGACTAATCTGGGAGATTCCTAAAGAGTACAAACCAACAATGCGTGTTCCCGGACGTGTGTTCGCGGATGAGGTTCTACTTGAGAAGATGACCCAAGACAGAACCCTTTGGCAGTGTGCTAATGTGGCTCAGCTTCCGGGCATTTATAGATACTCGATCACTCTTCCCGATGGACATGAGGGATACGGCTTCCCAATAGGAGGAGTGGCTGCCTTCGACTATGAGGAAGGAATAGTCAGCCCTGGAGGAGTGGGCTATGACATTAACTGCGGAGTTAAGCTTCTGCGTACAGACTTAACAAGAAAGGATGTTGAGCCAAAGATAGCAAAGCTTCTGGAGGACTTATTCCGCTCAGTTCCATCGGGACTAGGAAGCAAAGGGCAGATAAAGTTGAGCCCCAGCGAAATTGACAACGTCGCATTAGAAGGTATTCAGTGGGCAATAGCCAAGGGCTACGGCTGGAAAGAAGATGCAAATCACTGCGAAGAGAACGGTATGATGGTAGCAGCAGATCCTACAAAGGTCTCTTCTGATGCAAAGAAACGTGGCATACCGCAACTCGGCTCTCTGGGGTCTGGGAACCATTTCTTAGAGATCCAGACTGTTGACAGGATCTATGACAGAGCTATAGCCGCAACCTTCGGCATTGTCGAGGAAGGACAGGTTACAGTCATGATACATACAGGAAGTAGAGGGTTTGGACATCAGATCTGCAGTGACTATGTCCGTGTCATGGAGAGAGCTACGGAAAAGTATAAGATCCCGCTACCTGATAGGGAGCTGGCTTGTACACTGGCTAACTCTAGGGAAGCCGAGGACTACTACTCGGCGATGTGCTGTGCAGCTAACTATGCCTGGGCGAATAGGCAGATGATTGCTCACTGGACGAGGCAAGTATTTGAAAGAAATATGGGTAGAGACGCTGACAGTCTGGGGTTACGCTCCGTCTACGATGTTGCACATAACATAGCTAAGATTGAGGAACACATTGTCGATAATGGGAAAAGAAGGAAGGTGTATGTCCACCGCAAGGGTGCTACCCGTGCGTTCCCACCAGGTCACCAAGATGTTCCACCAGACTATAGAGCGGTTGGGCAACCTGTAATTATACCTGGAAGCATGGGTACAGCATCCTACCTCCTTGTAGGGTCAGCTAAAGGAATGGACTTGGCCTTTGGGTCAACTGCCCACGGTGCGGGAAGAATGCTTAGTAGGGCAGCGGCAAAACGCCAGTTCTGGGGAAGCCAGATCGAGAAAGACCTTAACAAAAGAGGTATCCTAGTCCGGGCTGCCAGCATGCAAGTTCTCGCTGAGGAGGCTGACCCAGCCTATAAAGACATAGACCGTGTCGCAAAAGTTAGCCACGATGTCGGAATAGCTAGACTCGTTGCTAGATTAATACCGCTGGCAGTAACAAAAGGGTAGCGGTAGAAGTCTTAATAATATTATTAAGCCCAATGACTTCGACGGCGACGTCTAGTAGCAAATATTGGTATGAATAAAAAACCAGCAATGAAGCCACCTATATGGGCCCAGTATGCCACGCCAGAGACAACTCCGGAGACGCCGTAGTAAAATTGTAGAAGGAACCAGAATCCGATTAGGATGAAGGCAGGTAGACGTATAACTCTCACGCTCAGGAAGCCTAGGACAAGGGTTCTGATGCGTGCTCGCGGATAAAGTAAAATGTATGCCCCAAGAAGACCAGACACAGCTCCTGAGGCACCTATAGCAGGAGTAGGAGATGTGGGTTCGATAAAGAACAATGCAACGCTGCCTGAGACTCCTGAGAGGAGATAGAAGAGAAGAAATCTTAGATGTCCGCAAGCATCTTCAACGTTGTCTCCGAACACCCATAGGTAGACCATGTTACCTGCAAGATGGACAATGTCAGCATGCAGAAACATGGATGTTAGTAGCCTAATGTTGAATCCTAAAGCTGGGATGAATCCATATGTGTAAACAATACGCATCAAGCTTAGAGGAGTGATTAACTCCCATAGAAATACAAGTATGTTTACAACTAATAGACCCCATGTAACAATTGGAGTCAGATTATATGGGTTTTCATCGCCAAGAGGGAACATGAGTTAGTAGAAATCTATCAGAGTTTTATGCCTGTTGCTTAATGTCGCCTTCAATAGGTTTAGACCCCTTTTATTCTTCAATGTAGACTAGCTGCGGAACCCAACCCACTGAACCTACATAATCTTGCCTTGTAACTAGCACGCCTCGGATTCCCTTCATCCTCCGCGCTATGGATAAGCCTTCCGCAATTGACCTTTCAATGTTTTCCCCAACAACTGCGTTACATATTGCTGTAGCTGCAGCATCTGCTAGAGCCGCTGTATCAGCAAATACCGTGGCTGTGTCTGCCTCGCCAAAGCTTGATGCATGGCTGAATGTAGCGGAGCTTGTTGCTATTCCTATTGGGCAGTCAGATGGAAGTATCTTAAAGCCTAGACCTGAACCCAGCGTACTTTTCCCAGCATGTAGGGCAACGACGAATGCTTCATCCCCCATAGCAGATATCTCACCGCCGTTTTCAACGATTGCGGTTTGAGCTCCAGCCTTACGCATAGCCTCAACAGCAAGGTCGGCAAGTGCACCTGCTACTGCAGCCATAGGGCCAACACCTGTTCTTACAGCGGCATCGGCCATCATGGCAACAATGCGGGGTACATTGTTTTCAACTTCAATAGGTATTGTTGCCTGAGCGAATTGAGGATGAAGCGCGAGATAGGTCTCAAGCTCAATACGATGCTTTCTAAAGGCATCAAGACCAGAGTAGAGTGCTTCTCTATTGTCGCTTTTTAGAAGGATGTTCGATTCTTTAAGCCTACAATGCATCTTAAAAAAAGGGCTCAACTAACTTCACTTGATTTCGAGTTATCAATTTAACTATTTGAAAAGGTTCGACTTAAGTCCTTGCAAACGTAAGCTCACGGGTAATAGTAATATCAAGCTAAACATAATGAGCAAAGAACTGTACTATAAGAATATACATTGCCTCCAGCCTCAAGACATATATATTGGAACTTTATAATGTGAAGTCTCACAGTGAAGTTTGGAGGAGTGCCCGTGAGGTTAGGGAGGAGTTGTCTTTTCAGGAGGCCTCATCTTTACAAAGTGGGCTAGGGCACTACAGAACCGTCTATTCTCAGTTTGTATAGCGTTTTCCACAGCTAGACCAGATTTCTGTTCAACGTGAGAGGAAAAACGATGAACAATATATTAGTTGTCAAATTTGGCGGCTCTTGTCTCCCAGACTCCAACAACATCAGAGCGGCTGCAGAAAAGGTAGCAAAGGAAGTAGCAAACAAGAAGAAGGTCGTTGTCGTAGTCTCAGCTTTAAGCGGGATGACGGATCAGCTTCTCTCATTGGCGCAAGATTCTACCTCCAAGAGAGTCTCGAAGGAAGAGCTTGACGATATCGCCGCAATGGGGGAACGTATCGCTGTTCGTCTGATGAGCGCTGCGCTGAATGCTCAGGGATTAAAGGCTGTAGGTGTAGACCCTGAATCTGAGTTATGGCCAATAATGACCGATTCTAGCTTCGGAAACGCGCAGATCCGCTTCGAGGCTACTCGAAAGAAGGCGCGTGAAAATCTTGTTCCACTTCTTGAGAAAGGATTTACACCGGTAGTTTCTGGTTTCTTAGGATTGTCACCTGATGGAAAAGTTACTACCCTAGGCAGAGGAGGAAGCGACATCACAGCTGTAGTTTTGGGCAATTGTCTAGACGCTGATGAAGTTGTCTTTGTCAAAGATGTTGAAGGAGTGCTCTCAGCCGACCCAAAGAAGGTGGTCTCACCCCAGAAGATTGATTCGCTTATGATTGAAGAGGCATATAGTCTTGCCTCGGCCGGAGCAAAAGTGATACAGCCTAAGGCTTTGATGTACAAGAAACAGTCGATGGTGCTTCGAGTTGTCGGGTTTGATGCGCCGAACCTCTCTGGAGGCACAGTCATAACTGGTGAGCTAAAGCTTGGACTAAACGCTGAACTATATGAGGAACCTCTATCTATGGTGACGTTAATAGCCACAAACAGTTCACTTTCAAAGGTGGTTCAGACGCTTACCGAAGCCACCTCTGCAGGCGCCGAAGTCCTCGGATTAACCATATCACCATCCTCAATCCTACTTTATGTCCGCAATCCGAAAGACCTTGTGCAAAGACTTCACACAATGATGAGGAGCGATGGTATCGCCAAAGCGATACATAGTGTCGATGGATTGGCGATGATCACCGTGTCGGGGTATGGGCTCGAGGATGTTCCAGGCATACTTGAGGCTACGGTTCAGCCACTGGCCAGAGAAGACATTAACCTTTATGGTGTGTTCACAATCAGCAGCTCAATCAGAGTCTTCGTCCCATGGGGAGAAAGAGAAAAAGCGCTGTCAGCTGTTAAATATGTCTTAGAGAGATTTAGGAAGGAGGGGGATTGGAATGGTATCGGGCAAAGTCCACAGACTTAGAAGAATCTTCAGAGACGATGAGAGGACGGTCATAGTTCCTATGGATCACGGCATCACTTTGGGACCTGTTTTAGGTTTAGAAGATATTCAGCAGACTGTGGATTGCCTTTACAAAGGAGGTGTAG
The DNA here is from genome assembly GCA_038826985.1 of Bathyarchaeia archaeon. GTDB lineage: Archaea > Thermoproteota > Bathyarchaeia > RBG-16-48-13 > JAWBNY01. The sequence goes on from JAWBNY010000006.1 coordinate 17,768, forward strand.
ATGCCATCGTTGTGCATAAGGGTATCGCTGCCAATATAGATACAAGACGCTTGGGGCTAATCATTCACCTAAACGCAAGTAACGAACTCTCGCCTGATCCAAACAGGAAGATTTTAGTGTGTAACGTTGAGGAGGCTTTAGAACTCGGTGCAGATGCCGTCTCCATACATGTAAACATTGGAGCTCCAAGCGAGGCGGAGATGCTAAGTGACCTTGGCCAGGTTTCAGCCGCATGCTCCGATTATGGCTTACCGCTTCTAGCAATGATGTATCCTCGAGGCCCAGGCATTAAAAATAGCAACGATGTTAACGTTGTAAAGCATGCGGCTAGAATAGGGGCGGAGTTGAATGCGGATGTAGTTAAGACGAACTATACAGGGACAGTGGCTACATTCAGTACAGTAGTCAAGACATGCCCTGTACCGGTCGTCATTGCCGGGGGACCTAAGGCTGCAAACGAGGAAGGGTTTCTTCAGATGGTTTATGACTCCCTTGCAGCCGGAGGCAGGGGTGTGTCCATAGGTAGAAACGTATTTCAGCACCGGAACCCTGAGGCGATGGCACGGGCATTGGTGGCCATCGTTCATGGAAATTCCAGTGTCTCGGAAGCATTGAAAATAATTGGTGTAAGCTAGATGCGAGATTTTTGGGTAGCTGTTGATGAAACCCTATCGGAGGAGCAGAAAAAAAGCATTCTCCAAACCGCTATCGCGAGTGGTAGTCACGTAGCGGTTTGCTCCATTGAAGATGTTGACCTGGTTCGGGGAATTGGACTGAAGGCTGCTTCTACCTCTGAAGGCGACATCCTCATTCTTGAGGAGCCTAACCTTGAGAAACTAGCAGACCATCGAAAAGAAAGTGAAGCTATCTGCGTGAGACTAACGGTCAGGAGTAGAGAAGACGAAGAAAAAGCTGTAAAAGCTGCAGAGGCGGGCACTGACTTCCTCATTGTTAATTGCCCAGATTGGAAGGTGATCCCAATAGAGAACTTGATTGCTAAACTCAAAGGGAAAACCAAACTCTTAGCCGAGGTCTCAAGCCCTTCTGAGGCAAGGGTTGCCTTGATGACCCTAGAATTAGGTGTAGACGGGATCCTTTTGAGGACAAAAGCCTCAAGTGAGATAGAAGAAACTGCAAAAGTGTTGGTCAACTTCACCCCGAAAGACGAAAGAATGCGAATACCCCTTATTCCCGCAAGAGTGACCGGAACCAAACAGCTCGGTCTAGGCCATCGCGTTTGCGTTGATACCTGTGATATCCTGGCTCCAGATGAAGGGATGCTTGTCGGATGCCAGTCTTCAGGCCTTTTCCTTGTGCAAGCTGAAGTCTCCGAGAACCCGCATGTCGAACCAAGACCTTTCAGAGTCAACGCCGGCCCGGTCTCACTCTACATCCTCGTGCCAGGAAACAAGACTAGGTATCTATCCGAGCTGCGAGCTGGAGAGGAAGTACTAGTTGTTAATAGGAATGGATGGCCTAGACCTGTAGTTGTAGCGAGGGCAAAGATTGAGAGGAGACCGTTTGTCCTCGTTGAGGTTGAAGTCGAAGGAGTGCAGCTTAAAACCGTTGTACAGAATGCAGAGACTATTCGTCTTATGACTCCGAATGGGTCAAAACCTGTTACAGAGCTTGAGGCTGGAGATGAAGTATTAGTTCACCATCAAATAGGTGGCAGACATTTCGGTGCCCTCGTCTCTGAGGAGTCAGTCCTAGAGCGATGACTCCTAAAATCTGCATCTCCATCATCGGGGAAACAGTGGAGGAGGTTCTCAAAACAGTAAAGGACGTAGAGGAAGATAGGCCGGACCTTCTCGAGATACGGCTAGACTATCTAAAAGGATACATAGACTTACACAGCATTAGGGCAAGCACAAAGACCACCCTTATAGCCACAAAC